>JAFCZU010000044.1 GCA_019314185.1 Deltaproteobacteria bacterium
GCAGCCGCTACTTCAAGAGCAACCTTTTCATTGGTAGAGTACTCAAAATAAAGATCGCTTTCTCTGGACATCTGGAAAAGATTCAATGAAATTTCTGAAGACGGTGTGCCTGGATATGTGGTTGCAACAGCCACTCCCGCCTCGATTGCGCCACGGGCAATGGCTTCGTTGCCAAGAAGCAGCATTTTTTTGCCAGGGTGTTCGGTTAATAATTTGTGCATTGTATTTCCTTTAAATTTTAGTTCGGCCACAAAGACCCTAAGACAGCAAGATTTTTCCAAACTTCTAAATCTTCAAAAGAAAGAGGATCCCCTTATAATTCTTCCCTACCTTCTATTTTTTTTAACCGTAAACCGACAACTGTAAACCGTGAACGGTTAATTATATATACCAGCGCTGTTTTTTGTGTAAAGGATTTTCTGCAAAGGACAAGAAAGCTGTGTGGTTAAATAATGCAAGAAGCTTTATAAATATCGGATATTGTGCAATAAAGTGACTCAAGTTTCGCACCTTTAATCTATCCAAAGCGTTAGATGGCAAAGGAACAGGGTTCGGGCCAGGGATTTACTCTGTTATTGGTGTGCGATTGAGTTTAGAATTTCAATGGCGGATTTGTCAAAAAGACTTGACATGCAAGCATAAAGGTTTGGAGAAATTTTACAATACTGGCAGTGTTGCAGGAATTCAGCCTTATCACAAGCAAAAGCTCCGAATGCGTTTGACTGCTCTGGATACTGCAACTATCATTGAAGACATCAACTTGCCGGGCTTTCGCTTGCATTCCTTGAAAGGTGATAGAAAGGGTTTGTTGGCAATTGACGTAAGCAAAAACTGGCGTATCACATTTAAATTTCAAGACGGCAACGTATATGTTGTCGATTATGAGGATTATCACTAATGGGTATGTACAATCCACCTCATCCTGGAGAGTTTATCCGGGAAATATATCTGAAGCCATTTAACATAAGCTATCGTAGCGTTGCTTTAAAGCTCAAGGTATCGCCATCCACCTTTTGCAGACAGGCACAGATATCTGGACAATTCAAAGCCTTTTGGGGAATAATGATCTCTCTACTACCATGATTTATACCCATGTATTGCGATAGGGAGGACAGGGAGTCAAAAGCCTACTTGATTCGCTGGAATAGAGCGTCAAACTGAAAGCCATATGGCAGTTCATGCACATATTACTTTACACATGAGTAAAATCAGGTTAGGTTTTACCATGATCAAAATTTATAAACGATATATAAAATATCCGGCTCTCCCGTTGTTTTTCCTTAAATTTTGCTGAGATTAAAATGTATATCTGGAATATAGAAAAAGAACGAAGCGGTTTAGAAAATGCTTTAAGGAATAGAGATCTGGGATTTAGCGCTGCATTTATGGTTGTTCAGGACCTGCATCAGCTTGTTGAGGCAAATCCGGCGATTATCAGACCGGAGACGATCTCGGCGCTGGAAAATGTTCTTGAGGATTCAAAGCATATTCCACAGACACAATCCTTTTTTCTTTACAAAGAAGCTGCTGATACCCTGGCCACTATTCTGGTTCTTTCTGTTGATGAGCACCTGTCAAAACAAAGCATCTCTTTCCTGAAACACGTTGTTAATACAGGCTCCGGCATGCAGCAGAGAGCTGCTACCGAAGCAATGGGATCACTTCCTCTTCAAATTCGCGGTCCCAGGATACCGGAAGACAATTCTGAGAAAATACCCAATGTAAAGTGGAATGATATATTAAAGCTTAATAATATTGCCGGCTGTGATACCCCTGTAGTTCGTGGCAGGAGTCTAATCGCATCAATCAATAACAGCCCTAAAATACTTGTTATAAAATTTGCTGTCACCGAAAGCGCGCTGGAATTGATAAAAAAGGAGGCGGAATGGATGCATTATCTGTCTTCTTACGGTCATTCCTTTCCTGTTGAATTTAAAATTCCTAAGCCTGTTCAGATTAACGGAAGCTATTTGTTCCGGCTTAAAAATCTGCCTGTCAAGCCCCCGGAGGGATCGGACATTAATCCAAAATACAATTATGCCATAGCTTATATAGCGCATAAGGATTATTTCACCTATCCGAACGATCATAGAAAGGCAAAACAACTGACCAAGGATAAATTCAGAGAAGTAATATTAAGAAATGCCTGGCTGCTTGGGAAATTAACATCTCTCGGCATTGTTCATTCGGCCCCTATTCCTCTTTTCCATAATCGTGTGCAAACCGACAGAAGAACGGACCAAGGCATCTATGAATGGCGCCATGGCGGCAGGCTTGACAGGTGGCTGTATTCATGCCGGTACCCTAATTTCGGCATAACCGGCATAAGAGATTTTGAACATCTTATTTCGCATCGGGGATCGAGCAGGGATCTTTACAGGCACATCGGAAGCCATATATTGAGTCTGGCGCTGGTAATTGGCAGCTATTTCCGTAATTTTGAGGCTGACAAGGTTGGATTTGACGAACATGGAAAGCCTCTGGATGTTCGATATCTCTTTGATAAATCCCTTTTACAGAAACTTCTCCAGGGTATTTTTTGTCAGTATTATAATGGATTTGTGGAAGAAAAATTCTGCGGCGATCTTCCTTTTGATTTTGAACAGCTCAGCGACCGCATGATTGAAGAGATGGGGAGAATTTTTAGCGCAAAGAGGTTGCTCTGAAGAAGAGATAGAAGATTATAAAAAAGATGTTAATGATATCACAATCCAGACCGGCCCGCATCTTGGCGGGTTTAATGAGACAATATCCGTGCCGGAACTTATCCAGTGTATAGGAGCAGTATCAGCCTATTGTATAGGAAGCAGATACCTTAGAGGAAAAGAGATGAACGTCGAACGTCGAACGTCCAACGTCGAATTTTGAATAAGGCATTCTACCAATTTTATAAATTAGTGGAGCGAAGCGATTTCATCATTCGATGTTCGACGTTCAATGTTCGATGTTCGATGTTCATCTTTTAAAACAATCGTTAACCGTAAACAATGGTTTAATAATGACAAATAACAAAACAAGGGCAAGGCTTTGCCCAAATTGCAGAAAACTTATCAGCGCGGATGAACCCCGCTGTCCTCATTGCGGGATGATTAAACCGACATCATGGTGGCACAATAATTTTGTGGCCAGGCTCTTTCATGATGGTGATCAGCTCATTAAGGCAATTATAATTGTCAATGCAGGTATGTTTGCGATATCCATAATGTTTAATCACCATTTGTCGGGTCTTTCATTTAATCCGCTTACTGTTTTTGCGCCTGATGATCAAAGCCTTTTGATTTTAGGAGCTACGGGAACAATTCCGATAGACAGGTTTCATCGCTGGTGGACTCTTATCTCCGCTAATTATCTTCATGGAGGGATAGTTCATATTCTGTTTAATATGATTGCCTTTAGCCAGTTGGCTCCTCTTGTTAACAGGGAATACGGCGCTTATCGCATGATTGTTATTTATATGGTAGGAGGCATCACCGGATTTTTCATTTCGTACCTCGCAGGTGTTGGGTTTACCATTGGCGCTTCTGCGGCTGTATGCGGTCTGATGGGTGCCAGTCTCTATTATGGCAAAGCCAGGGGAGGCGTTTATGGCCAGCTCATTTATAAACAGATTGGGGGATGGGCTGTGGGGATTTTTCTGTTTGGCTTTATTGCTCCGGGCATTAACAACTGGGGGCATGGCGGGGGGATTTTAGCGGGCGCGGCCCTTGGTTTTTTGCTGGGTTTTCAGGAGAGAAAGACAGAAACCGGTTTTCATAAAATCCTGGCCGGAACCTGCATTGCGCTAACTGTGATTGCGCTGGTATGGGGAGTTCTCTCTGCCGGTTATTATCGCATGGCGGGCAACTATTCAGCCACAGATTAACACAGATAAACGCAGCTTAGGTTTAAATACAGTAATCACTCAGGCACAGAGGGGCAAAGGCACAGTGGCACAAAGAAAAATAAAAACATATAGAGATTTGCAGATCCGGCAAAAATCAATGACTTTAGGCAAACCAACTATGCGCCTTTGTGCCTTTGCCACTCTGTGCCTGAATAGTATAAAATTTGTATATGATAATAAAAGAAAAATATCAGTGATGATCAGCGTAGATCTGCGGCCGAATTGTTATACAAAAGTCTCATAGCTGGATCTGATTTAGCCTGAAATAAAACCCTTTTTTCCGCATTAATTCATCATGTGAACCTGTTTCGATTATCTTTCCTTTGTGGAGCACAATTATCCTGTCTGCGTGCCGTACTGTTGAAAGTCGATGAGCTACGATTATTGATGTTCTGCGAATTCTGCTTTCAGTCTCAGAATCGATATAAGAAGTTGCCTCATCGAGTATAATAAGATCAGGATTACTTGCAAAAGCCCTTGCAATGGAAATAAGCTGGCGTTCACCGCTTGAAACTGATGCTCCACTTTCAGAGAGAATGGTATCAAGGCCTTCCGGTAGCCTGTTTATCAGTGTTTTGCAATTTGAAGCTTCTAAAACCTGATCCATTATTTTTTCTGAAATATCCATTTTCCCCTGGCTGATATTATCCCGAATGGTTCCTGAAAACAAAAATGGATTCTGCATAACCAGCGCCATTTTTGATCTGATAACAGAGGTCGGATAATTTTTTATATCGATTCCGTTTATTGTAATCCGTCCTGATACAGGATCGTAAAACCGTGCAAGCAGATTTATTAAGGTTGTTTTTCCGGAGCCTGTCCGGCCGATGATGGCGATGGTTTCTCCTGCTATGAGTTTCAAGGAAACTCCTTTGAGCACGGTTTCATCTGTAACATAGCTAAAGGAAACATTCTCTAATGCGATTTCATGAATTTTATCAAGGGAAAAGGGGCTGGCCTCCGGCTTGTAGAGGGACGATCCTACGGTTCGGAGAGAACCAGGGCTGACAACCGGCTGCGGTATGCTTTCCCTGTTGTCTAAAATCTGGAATATTCTTTCGGTCGAGGCCATGGCATTTTGCATGATATTGTATTTTTCAGCTATATCTCTTATCGGTCTGAAGAACATCTTCATATAGGCAATAAAGGCAACAAGAGAACCAAGGCTTATGTTTTCTGCAATAACTTTGCTTCCGCCATAATAGATGATAACAGCAAGGGCAATTGCCCCGAGAAGCTCTATGACGGGCATGAAGACTGCAAAGACCCGGACCTGTTGCATGCCTGCAAGATAATTTTCATGATTCAGCCCCGCAAAATTATGGTAATTTTTCTTTTCATGCAAAAAAAGCTGGATAACCTTTATTCCCTCAATAGTTTCCGCAATTCTTGTGTTTATCTGAGCGATTTTTATTCTTAAAGTCCTGAAAGCATCACGGGCACGAACTGAGAAATGTACGGAAGCATACAAAACAAAAGGAAGAACAATAAAAGAAACAAGAGCAAGCTGCCGGTTAATGCTGAGAAGCACGAGAGATATCCCGATCAGTAAAAACAGATCCTTGAAGACAAAGGCAATTACAGAGGTGAAAAGCTCGTGCATGTTCTGAATATCATTTGTAACTCGTGTTACGAGACGCCCCACTGGATTGCGGTTAAAAAAGGCTATTGACAGGCTCTGGATATGTGTAAAGAGACGCATTCTTAAATCATGCATTATTCTCTGGCCGGCGAACTCCATGATCATTATCCGGATAAAATTAAGCGCGAAGTTTATTATTATTATGGCGAGGAAAATAGATGTAATGCCGGTTATTCCTGAAAGATCTTCCTTACGTAATACAGTGAGTTCTTTTTTGTTCAGCCGTGATAGTTTATCAAATGGGATATAAGCAAAATCACCATCTTTTTCTAATAAATCCGGCCCCAATAAATCAGACTTGAACAAATCAGGATAGTTGTTAACCACTGTTTTTATTTTCGGATCTGATATGTCAACCCTTAAAAATCTTGTTTTATGTCCGGTTTTACGTTTGGCAGAATTCCTGTTTTTGAGTTTGTCCGGTCTGGTTTGAGGCACGATATACCTGTCGATCGCTATCTTTGTAATGTAAGGAAGAGAAAGATCGAGCAGAGTTATAAAAACAACGAGAAGAATCGAACCGGCAAAAAGGATTTTATATGGCAGGATAAAAGGGTATAGACGCTTCAGCAGCTTGACATCATAAGGTTTGCCTAACTTCTTTTCTTCGAAATATCCAAAATCAGCACGCATTTAATTCCTCTTCTATTTCCTGAAGCCGAAATGTTTTTGCATAGTATTTATCATATTCCATAAGTTCGGCATGTGTGCCTGATTCCACAATTCTGCCCATGTCAAGGGCAATAATCTGATCGGCAAATCGAACTGCGGAGAGCCGGTGCGAGACAATGATTATCGTTTTTTCACCTGCCATAGACCTGATGTTGTTAACGATATCATTGCCTGTTTCAACGTCCACCTGGCTGATGGGATCGTCAAAGATCAAAACAGGCGCTTGTTTCAGCATGGCACGGGCAAGGGCAAGGCGCTGTTTTTGCCCGCCGGACAGGATTACTCCCTTTTCGCCTATGATGGTATCAAAACCATCATGAAACAGCTTGATGGCGTCGTATAAAGATGCTTTTTTTGTCGCTGTTATTAACGCTGAATCTTTAATTTTATTATTGCCGAACAGGATGTTTTCTCTGATTGTGCCCGCGAACAGAAACGGTTCCTGGGGCACAAATGAAATCAGGGATCTTAGATCAAAAATCCGAATTTGGGATATATCGATATTGTCAATCGAAATGCGGCCAGAGGATACATCAAAGAGCCTCGGTATAAGACTTATAAGGCTTGTTTTGCCGCTTCCAGGAGGGCCTACAATACCGAGAGTCTTCCCCTTATCCACCATGAAATTTATTTTGTTTAATACAGGCGGATTTTTGTGTTTATAAGCAAATGATACATTTTCAAAAACAATTTCACCCTCTGCATCTGTTATGGATCTTGCGCCGGGTATGTCCACAATATCGGGTCTTGTCTGTAATATCCTGTCGATCCTGTCTAACGATGCTCTTCCCCGCTGGAGAAGGTTAATGACCCATCCCATAGCCATCATCGGCCATGTTAAAAGTCCTATATAGCTTATGAAGGCTACGAAATCGCCCGGTGTTATGGTTAGACCTATGGTTTGCCGCCCCCCAAGATATAGCACTATTGCAAGACTTAGATTTGAAAAAAGGAGCATCATGGGAAAAAAGGAACCGGTAATCCTGGCCAGCCTGAGATTTTTGTCAATATAATCCTTTGATACAGCCTCAAGCTTCAAAGACTCTTCTTTTTCCCTGTTATATGCCTTTATAATGCGTATGCCCGCAAACCGCTCCCTTACAGCCTCTGTCAAATCCGCAAACGTTTTCTGCACTTCGCCGTAAAGCTGGTGCATCTTTTTGCTGAAAAAACGGGCGCCGAACACCACAAAAGGCATAGGAATTAATGCAATTAATGTCAGCAGCTTGTTGATATACAGCATGAAGCCTATGGCTGCCGCGCCCAGCACAATAGCGTCTGTAAGGGCTACCATGCCCATGCCTATTGCCATACGAACATGTTGAATGTCGTTGGTTGCATGCGCCATCAGATCGCCGGTTTTTACTTTGTCGAAATATGAAGCTGAAAGCGTTTGAATATGTGCAAAAAGGATGTTTCGCAGACCTTCTTCAGCTCTTCTTGAAGTTCCTATGAGACAGCGACGCCATCCATATCTGAACAGAGCGATCATTACGGCGATTGCCACAATATAAAGGGCATATGATGACAACTCGGTTAAATCGATATTAAATAATGTAAGGTCGTCAACGACCCGTTTAATTATCCTCGGGATAATGAGCTGAAGTACATCAACAGCGATCAGACAGATGAGACCGGAGATAATTAAATGTCTGTTTTCAGAAAAATATGGTTTTATTAAATGTAATGATTTCATTTACGTTTGTAAAAAGACTTTTTTGCCCCCGTACGATCTGCCGGACCTACGGGGCGGGTACGATTAACAGGATATCCAGGATAAAAAATAATTACGAAAGAAAGCATGAAATGATTACATGTTTTGTCAAAAATTTACAAACTCAAAAAAATGAGTTTTATAATTCCATTACTTCGCAGACAGACAATTAAATTTGAGGAGCGGAGCGGCATCATTATTCGACGCTCGACGTTCATCTTTTAATATATTCGATGTTCCTCTTTTCTTTCATTACATTGACTTTCACAGGACTGGTTGTTATAATTTAGAGTTATGAAACTTGGAAATATTATTGAATATATAGACCGCCAGAGGATAATATGCGCGGTTGTTATGGAAATTAAGAATAAGAAGTTGCGACTACTTACGGAAAATGATCGGGAAATAAAACTTTCCCTGAGCAGGGTTTCACATAAATCCGGCATATGGCTTGATCCGTCTTTGAGCAGATACGAGCTGGTTACAGCTTTAAAGACAGCGGCAAAAAAGCGGAAAGATTTGGTTAACAGCGTGAATATCAGGGAACTATGGGATATATTACACTCAGAGCAGGAATGGGTTGATCTGGCTACCATGACCGAATTATGTTTCCCGGACAGTCCTGACGGCGATCACGAAGCGGCGGTTGTCAGGGCAATTTTTAATGACAGGCTCTATTTTAAGTTTGACCATGATCGTTTTTCCCCGAATTCAGAAAAGCGGGTTGAACAAATCGCTTCCCATAGAAGGAAAGAGGCCAGAAGGAATCGGGTAATAGAAGAAGGCGGGACATGGCTCAAAAGGGTCGTTCAAGATACAGGCTCTTTTTCGCCTGATTCCTTGTCTGGAGATCAATTAGAATATGTAAAAATATTAAAGTCATTTTATCTGTTTGAAAAGGAAAGTCTCCATTATGCTCTTGGCAAAGCAATGCTTGAAAAAGCAGGTATGAGAAATGGTAAAGATATTTTTCAGCTTTTCGTAAAGCTGGATGTGTGGAATAAAAATGAAAATATTGAGCTGTACAGATATAAGATTCCGATCACTTTTCCTGAAGAAGTAACGAAAAGGGCGGCAGAAATGGCGGAGTCGGAAGTCGGGGGGCAGAGCTTGCCCGCCGTCAGTCTGAAGGGGTCAGAGGCCGGAGCTTGTCCGCCGTCAGTGTGGCGGGGTCGAGAAGATTTGACCATGCTTCCCGTTATTACTATAGACGGACAGTCGACCACGGATTTTGATGATGCTTTAAGCATTGAGGATAAGGGTGATCATTACAAGCTTGGTATTCATATATCCGATGTGGGTCATTTTATCAAAAAAGGGGATATTGTTGACCAGGAGGCTCTTTCTCGCGGTAGCTCAATATATATGATGGACCAGAAGATTCCCATGATGCCACCTGGGCTTTCCGAAGATCTTTGCAGCTTGAAAGCCGGGGAGTTGCGTCCGGCTATCAGTATTATGGTGAAGATAAGTCAATTTTACGAAATACTTGATTATGAAATTGTGCCGAGTATTATTAAGGTAAAACGGCAGCTCACCTATTATGATGTAAACACGGTTGCAGATGGAGACAAGGAGATCGTTATTCTTCATCATATAGCAAAAAACTTCCGTGAATACAGGTTGTCCCGTGGAGCTGTCCAGATAACGCTGCCTGAAATAAATATTCAAATGAATGAGAAGGGGGAATTATCTGTAACCAGGATAAACAGGGAAAGCGCTGGAAGGATGCTTGTCGCGGAAACCATGATTATGGCAAACTGGCTGATGGCGCGTTTTCTGGCAAAACATGATGCACCGGCAATCTTCAGGTCTCAGCCAGAGCCACGGAAACGCCTTTATAAAAAAAATGAAGGAACCCTGTTTCAAAACTGGATGCAGCGAAGACTGCTCAGTCGCTTTATGTTAGGTTGTAAACCGGAACATCATTCAGGATTAGGGCTGGATGCCTATGTTACAGCGACTTCGCCTATCCGGAGATATTATGATCTTGCAACTCAGCGGCAGATACGGGCAACTCTTGGCCTTGAGGAACTTTGTACTGTTGATGAAATAGAACGCACAACACAAATTCTTGCGCAGCCAATGAGCTGTGTGTTAAAGATGCAGTACAGCCGTCGCAGATACTGGCTGCTGAAATATCTTGAAAAAAGGGTTGGGCAAAAAAAGGAAGCAACTGTGCTCTGCAAACTGAAAAACGGTTACCAGGTGCTTATTCCCGAATATATGCTGGAATGCGAACTGCCTTTGTCAAGTGGTATAGAGTTGAAGCCCGAAGATCTGATTCAAATCAGATTGCAGCATGTAAATGCAAGAAAGGATGTTATTTCCGTATTTATGGGCTGAGACCTTTGCAAAACGCCCCCTTTTGTCCGATTACTGCGCCAGGCTCAAATTTCAATCCTCGAAATATTCAATATATTCCTCCAGTTGAAATTTGAGACTTCCTTGTACTCGAACAAAATTGAACATTTTTCAAAGGTCTCAAGCTAAGGGATTTAAAAGAATTGCGATTCCTGCAGATTACAATCCAATATCAAGGATGCTGTAAACATCGAACATCCAACGTCCAACGTCGAATTTTGAATAAGGAATTTTGCTAATTAAAAATAATTTGAAGAGCGGAGCGACATCATTATTCGATGTTTATCTTTTAACATTGTGTGATCATTTAAAATCATTTCCCTGCACTGTTTTGTAGGGACTACCTAAAGTCGCTCTTACTTGGCAAGCTGTTATTAAGAACGCAACTCACTTAATATGCGTATGAACGCATAGCAACAGCCCATTTTTTAGATATATTGTAGCTGTATTTTCAACCATCACATTACTGATTCCGCGGGTGGAACCGAGCTGCAATGTGCTGTTTTTTAGCGGATATTCCAGACCACTCAGAGTTACGCCTTTGACTTTCTGATCAAGAGCTGTAAGTGAAAGGATATCTCCCTTTTTTCCATTCAAGGTAAACTCTTCACCACTACGCAAAAGTGTGATTTCCTGATTTTCTTCAATAAATTTAAGCTTTACGCCAGAAAACTTCGGTAATGTCAGCAGCAGAATGTTGGCTATAGACATATCCCATCGTGCGCCCAGCGCCCCAAATACGATAATTCCATCAGCTCCCCTGTCAACCGCTAGTTCAAGAGCCAGTTCCAGATCGGTTTGATCTTTGCGAGCAGGGTATTGGATGATTTCGACGCCTGAACTCTGCAATTTATTTAATTCATCAGGATCAAGTGAATCAAAATCTCCTGCAATTACAGAAGGTGTTATCCCCATTGCCTCGCAGTGATGTGCCCCGCCGTCAGCGGCAATAAGCAGATCGTCAGGCATAATAACAGCTTCTGGTTCAGGAAGATGCTTTATAATGCCATTTGCAAATATAACTGCGCGCATAAATTTTCCCCGTTCGTCAAGTTATTAGCCACAGACCTACACGAACAAACACGGACTTTCAGATTGTAATTATATTGTTTTCTGCATTTTGAATATCGAACAAGAAATGTCGAAATGTAAGCAAATAATCGTGAACTGTAAACGGTTATTTTTATAACTTATCAAGCAAATCACAAAACAGTCGCACACCAAAACCGGTGCCGCCTGCTCCGCAGTATTCGTGCTCCTTTTTGATGGAAGCCGGTCCGGCAATATCAATGTGAGCCCATCTCGTATCTCCGACAAACTCCGACAGAAAAAGAGCGGCTGTAATAGCGCCGCCCCAGCGTGAGCTGCTTATATTTTTTATGTCGGCCAGATCGCTCTTGAGAAGCTCTTTATAATCATCGGGCATGGGCAGATTCCAGCAGCGTTCATGAATTTTTTTGCCGGATAATTCTATAGTTTTTGCCAGCTTATCATCAAAAGAAAGTACTCCAGCAATTTTTTCTCCTAATGCTACAACGCATGCTCCGGTTAGTGTCGCTATATCAATAACAGTATGCGGTTTATATTTTTTAATACAAAAGGAGAGAGCATCTATTAATATGAGTCTGCCTTCAGCATCTGTGTTGCCTATTTCAACCGTTTTGCCATCATAGCTTTTTACGATATCTCCGGGACGGCATGCGCTGCCTGACGGCATATTTTCAACAATCGGGATTATACCGATGACTTTAATTTTTGGTTTGAGTTTCGCAATCGTAATAAGGGTGGCCGCGACTGCTGCGCCGCCAGACATATCTATCTTCATGTCTTCGAGAGAACCGGTGGGTTTTAAATTTATGCCTCCGGAATCAAAAGTAACGCCCTTGCCTACAAGAGCTACGGTCTTTTTGGAGCCTTTTGGGCTGTATTCCAGAACAATCATTCTTGCATTGCTGTTACTGCCTGCCCCAACAGCAAGCATTGCTCCAAACTTTTTCTCTTTCAACTCTTTTTCATCAAGCACGCTTACTTTAAGTTTTTCTTTTTCAGCTAAAGTTACAATCGATTTTGCAAACTGTTCTGGTTTTTTATCATTGGACGGGGTGCTGACCCACTCTCTTGCCAGGATGGTTCCCGTACAAACAGTTGAGACATGTGTCGATAATCTCCCGTATTCTTTTACCATATCAGTTTTTACAAGCAGGTTAATCTTTTTTAATGGTTTAATCTTTTTTTCTTTTTTATATTTATTAAAAACATGATTTCCAAGAAATGCCCCTTCCATCATGGCTTCTAACGCTGATGCAATATCAGTTGTTATATTTTTGCCGCATGGAAAAGTTAAAAGAACTTCAGAAAGATTTATTTTCATGCATTTTTTTACCGCTTTGCCCGCAAATGCTCGCAGCGCTTCAGGATCGATCTTTTCCAGCTTGCCGAGTCCTATCAATACGACTCTCTTTGCTTTTACTTCTTCAAGATCATAAAAAATTACTTCATCATCCTTTTTGCCTGTAAACTCCTTTAGCTGCAAGGCTTTATCGATAAGCAAAGATATTGCAGGATTGTCATGAATTCTTTTGTCTTCACAAACAGGTATAATCAATGTTTCTATTTTTACTTTTTTTAGATTAACAGATATCAGCTTAAGCATATTTCTTCCTTTTTTTGATGGTGAATCAAGACGTAAGAGATTTTATTGTTAATCACTACGAAGAACACAAAGAACATGAAGGACTTTTCTTTATCTTCACGTCTTTCGTGTTCTTTGTGGTAAAAAAATATTACTGCGAACAATTTAGTGTTTTCTTAAAAAAATAATATTGATTGAGAGGTTATACAAAATCAGGAGGGAGTGTTTTTATTTCCAAAAGAGTTTTCAATTGTCAAGTACTTTTCTAACTGTTCTGGAAAGTTGTAACATATTAAATGGTTTTTGAATAAATCCATCACAATCACAACTCATTATTTTACTAGCCTGGTCGTCGATACTATATCCACTGGAAAGTAAAACCTTTATATCCGGTTTTATTTCCTTAAGAACACTATATACATGACTCCCTGTAAGATCCGGCATAATCATGTCCAACATAACCAAATCAATTTTATCCTTGTTTTTTTTAAAAATTTCCAAGGCCTCTTTTCCACCCACAGCGGAAAAAACATTATAGCTCATATTATCGAGCATTTCCCGGGAAACATCAATAATTATTTTCTCATCATCAACTATCAAAATCGTTTCGGTTCCATGTAGAATTTCATTTTCTGTATCATCTGGGAGTTGACTGATAATTTGTGTTTTTACAGCCGGCAGGTAAAAATTAAATGTCGTCCCCTTGCCTTTTTTGCTGTTAACATTGATTAATCCGCCATGGTTTTTTATAATACCATAAGCCGAAGCAAGCCCAAGCCCTGTTCCCCTGCCCAACTTTTTGGTTGTAAAAAATGGCTCAAAGATATGCTGCCGGGTCTCTTTATTCATACCAATTCCTGTGTCGGTTACAGAAACCATAACAAACTTACCTGGTTTTATTCCATAATGCATTACATCATCATCATTTAAGCTGATATTTTTCGTCTCAATAAATATGTCCCCACCTTCCGGCATGGCATGCCAGGCATTCACAAAAAGATTTAACAAAACCTGTTCTATTTGAGACCGGTCTATTTCAACTGCAAAAACATTTTTCTGAAACGTTGTGTGAATCCTGCTTTCCTTTTTTGTACGCCCAAACATATCAGAGCATTTTTCTATGAGTTCGTTAATATCGGTAGACTTAATCTCGTATTTACCACCCATGGCAAAACCTAAAAGTTGTTTGGTAAGATCCGCTCCCCTTTTAGCAATATCTTCTATGTCTTTGAAGTGCTTATACTGGGGATGGTTTAAACCAATATCATGATTTATCAAAGAAATCCGACCCATGATTCCCATAAGCAAGTTATTAAAATCATGAGCAATACCGCCTGCCAGGGTCCCTATAGCCTCCATCTTCTGAGACTGCAGCAGTTGTGCCTCAAGACGTTTTCTATCGCCTATATCTCTTGCCACACCATAAGTCCCCAGAAATTTTTTGTTGGTCTCATCTGCAGATTTATCATAAATACCCATGGAGTTTAATTCCACAACCAAACATTTTTCCGGGTCATGACCATTGTTAGCCGGCTTTAGTCTTAATTCAAGGCCGGAAGTAGCACGAGAGCCTGTTCTTCTTTCATTAAAGTGGTGTTTTGCTTTATCTATATCATCTTCAAATAAAAGATGTGTATAGTGTTTGTTCAAAAGCTGTTTTGCATCGCATTCAAGTAAAGATTCGACAGTGCCATTTATAAACGTAATATCTCCTTCAGGATTAAGAATGTAAATTATATCCGGTGATGCATTAACGAGATATCGATATCGCTGCTGTGTTACTTCCAATTTTCCGTTGACAATCTTATTTTCTTTTTTTAATTGAATCTGATTAATTGTATTTTTTACTCTTGCCAGAAGTTCTTCAAAATCAAAGGGCTTTTTAAGATAATCGTAAGCTCCCTTTTTCACGCATTCTACGGCTGAGTCAATACTTGCATGCCCGGTCATAACTATAACCATGGTATCTAAATGTTGACCTCTTATATAATCCATAACCTGGTTGCCATCTACTTCAGGCATCATCATATCAAGAAGAACCATATCGTAACTATTTCTGTCCAAACATTCTATTGCTTCTCTACCATTGCAACCGGTTTGTATATTATAACCTTCGTTACTTAACAAAATACTCAAGCTATCCCGCATTCGTGCTTCATCATCTACTACTAAGATTTTGGGCGCACACGACATAATTACCTCCACATGGAACTTAGGGACTTCGTCCCAATTGGTCGAGTCGTTGAGTAGTCGAGTCGTTAACCACCTGACCATTTTCCCGCTCAATTACTCGACTAAAGTCGAAGGAATTTCAATGTGTTGTAGAAATTCCGAGACGTAAATTCAAGTTATACCTGCTAATTATTAAACGGCAGCAATATTTTAAAAGTTGTACCGGTTGTCTCGTCACTTTCACAGGTTATTGTTCCTTTTAATCCACTTATAATGCTATACACAATAGACAGACCCAAGCCGGAATGACCGCTGCCCTTTAAGCTGACAAACGGTTCAAATAAATTCAACATTTTTTCCTTTGGAATACCTGATCCATTATCACTGATAATAATTTCAACAAATTCCTGTTTCTTTTTATCTGTTTTTTTATTAAATCCATTGGACCTTGTAATTAATTTGGTGTTGATTTCAATACCCCCCCCATTGGGCATAGCCTCAACAGCATTCTTTATCAAATTGATAACAACCTGTTTTAGACCATTTTTATCTGTCATAATAGCAGGTATAGATGTTCCCAAGCTAAGTTTAGCCTCAACGTTCGACTGAACCAGCAACGCTTCATGAGTAATTTTAATTAGATCAGATATCAGAGTATTAATATCAACAAATTCTTTTTGTATTACTTTGGGTTCTAAAAAGTTAGACAATCCATTAATAATAAGGTTTATTCGATCTATTTCTTCGTTGACAATAACTATTTCTTCTTGTGCCGGACTGTTTTTTGCGAGTTTTAGCCCCAGTATTTTAAGATAATTTTTCATAATACTCAGAGAGTTCTTCACCTCATGGGCAACTTTATCAGCTACGATCGAGGGAGCGGTCAAATGCTCAGATTGAATAAGCTTTGCCTTTGTTTTTTTCTCATTCTCAGTATCGATGGCAACAGCCACCTGACTTGCAAACATGTTTATGAAATTTAAATCTTTGGACAAAATATGAGATTGAACTTCATCTATACCTATAACCATCACACCAACACAATTTTCCTGAGACAACATGGGAATACACAGCATGCCTTCTTTTCCAGACAAGCGAATGATCTGGGAATCAATAATAGTTAGATTTATTTCTTTGATATGGCCAAAAGAATCCAGAGATGTTTTTTCAGCAAGAGTTTTTGTCAAAAGGCAATTTTTACCTTGAACGGGAATAACTATTTCCTTGATTAATAAATTATCCCCTTCTCTATTTCCAATATACCCTTGCAGAGCATTTTTTCCATGATCATAAAGGAAAAAAAGCACTTTTTTCAGATCAAATAAAATTTGCAAACCCTGTCTTACAACCTTCAGCGTTGAATCGGTATCATGGCATTCAAACAGATTTTGAAGTGTGCCTTGTAGTTGTGATATGTTTATGGCCGTACGGACAAGTTCATTCTGCTTTTCGACATCTCTTTCACAAATCGGTTCATCAAAATTGCCCAGATTTTTAATGTTTATACCCAGCAATTCTGCAGATTGCCTGACTTTTTTATCAGACAATGAGACTATCGTGTCTAATGCTGAATATTCTAAACCCAAAACTTCTTTTGCTATATCAAAAGCATTGTTGCAGTCTTTATCTATTCCGGAGCTAAGGATGTTTGCTGCATATACAATTTTAACAAGAGGAAGTGCGTCAAGAATTCTATGTTTTGGTTCATGATGGTAAAGAACAGCATCAGAAATAAACGATTGAGGCGCCCATCTATTAATAAGCCATGCTCCTGTCTCATCGTGTGAGGCGCCTATCCGTCTTTCACTGTCCAGCAACAAAGCCGGGTTGCTTCTCGTAGTTTGTAATATCTCGGTGTATTCTTCTGGGAAATTCACCCATAAAACCAGCTTGCCAATATCATGAAAAAGCCCAGCGAGATATGCCTCATCATGATTGAAATATGAAATTTCTTCGGCAATCGTTTTGGCTAATACAGCGCTCATAAGAGAGTGCTTCCATAAAATTTTTAAGCTGGAAATATAACTATTCTTTGTCTGGTTAAAGCTCTGTTGTACTATAGAGCTGATCACGATATTTTTGATGGCATCAGGTCCTAAAAATAAAAGAGCCTGATCAATACTTTTTATCCTGTCGGACGGGATAGAACAGACTGGATGGGCTATTGACATAAGTCTTGCGCTTAACGAGACGTCTTTATTGATAATTTGCGAAATCGTTTCGATTTCAACTGGCTTTTTATTGCACACCTCAAACAATTTAAGAAGTATATGGGGAAGGGTTGGTAAGTTCTTGGCGGCTTCTATTTTATTAAAAAATTTTATTGTATGGTCTTTCATACTACTTTCTGTCTTTTGCCAAGTTTTAATAGCAGATATTAATAACTCATTAAAATATCAACGTTAAACATGATGGTTTTCGTGAAAAGTCAGATCTTTACTCTTTGCATTTCTTAACGATGAACATCTTAATTACTTTTTTCCCAAAATGCTCAAAAGTCGTTCACAAAAGACTTTTTACGAAGCCATCAAAACTAACTTTTATAAGTTTATCAGACATATATCTTGTATGTCAAACAAAAAATACAACTGTATATAGCATAGCGCAGTTGAGAACCTCCTTGATATTTTGACTTTTTATGTTATATATTTCATACTACAAATAATTTACTCAAGTTTCGCACCCTTGATTTCTATCAATATAAAGACGGTAAGGGCAATATCAAAACGGTAAGGGTTGAAAATAACATTTTTACAGCGAAATCATTTACTTATATTTTGTAAACAGCAACCTGTGCAACATACATTACGATCAGACGCAAAGGAGATATAACATATTTAATTTAATGATGTATTAAGCATCAATCTTATATTAATTGATTGGCGCCGTTGTAAAAACCACAGGCAGTATATTTCGCCTTAAAATTTATAGGAGTTGGAAAAACAAGCATCAGTGTCAATTTGGCTTTGCATCTGGCAACACTGGGTTACCGGACATGCCTGTTTGATGCTGATTTAGGATTAGCCAATGTTAACATACTTTTGGGACTTTATCCTGAGTACAACCTCGAAGATATGATTCTGTCTCACCGTGATCTTAACGATGTAACTATAAGAGATTATGAGGGAATAGATATTATCCCTGGGAGTTCGGGGGTGGAAAGAATAGCTGATCTTCAATCCGACCAGCTCGAACACCTTATCCAATCTTTTTCTGAACTTGACAAATATGATTTCCTTCTTTTCGATACTTCAGCAGGTGTTTCAAGAAATGTTATCTCTTTTTGCCTTGCTTCCTCTGAAGTAATAGTGGTGATAACTCCTGAAGTTACTTCTTTGACAGACGCTTACGCTTTGTTAAAAATATTGTGTCTAAATGGGTTCAATGGTTCGGTAAAGATCGTGGTAAATCAGTGTAAGAGCGCATCAATTGCCAAGCACGCCTACATCAAGCTCAAACAAACAGTAAACAAATTTCTTTCCATAAATGTTGTTCCGCTTGGCGTTATTGTTCAAGACTCCAAAGTAGAAGAAGCTGTTAAAAAACAACTCTCGTTGATATTGCTTTATCCTGAATCGAATGCTTCCAAGTGTATAAAAAATATCGCCAGGCGTCTTGCGGAAGGCCGGCCTGAGGACTCTGAACCTTTCGGGATGTCATCATTTTGGACAACGTGTTTTGAGGTTATGACAAATCCTTTGAAATTAACTGTCAAGGAAAAGAAGAAAGAAAAAGTTACAGACAAAGTCTTATTGGTTCAAAAACAGGACCCAGTACAACCGATACGAGAAACCGCAGAAGAATCTTTGCCGGAAACAACAAAGGATACTTCAAAAACAGTCAGTCTTGAAAATAAGGAAAAGAATAAAAGACATGTATTTAAGCAGATAGAAATCCATACGAATCTGCCAACTCTTCCGCATATTGTCTTAAAATTGATTGAGGTTTGTAACAAGCACGAAAGTACAATTGAAAATATATCTCAAATAGTCAACAAAGATGCCTCGTTAATTGCCAGAGTTATGAGTATCGCCAATTGTACGTGTGAGCCACGCAACATGATTACTAATATTGAAGAAGCAGTGTTTTTTTTAGGTAAAGACGGCGTAAAAACTATTGCTATCAGTGCTGCAGCATATTCAGCTTTTGACCAGACCATGGAAAATTCTCTCTTTTGGTTGAAGCTGTTCTGGCGACATTCTCTTATGTGTGCTACCCTGGCTAGGCTGATTGCCCAAAAAACCTCATATGCTGTTCCTGACGAGGCTTTTTTGTCAGGTATTTTTCATGATATTGGAAAACTGGTTTTATGGGAGAGTTTTCCGGATATATACGGTGAGGTATTGCAGTCACACGAAATTAAGTCTGATTCGGTTCTATCAATTGAAGCACGATTGGGGATCACACATTGCGAGGCAGGAGCCTGGATAATCAATCAATGGAGTCCACGGTCGTTTATTGCCGATGCTGTTCTTTACCACCATGAACCGGTACATAGCATTTTGGATGCGCTTTCCCTGGTAAAGATCGTATCTGTGGCTAATGCCTTATGTTCAGATACTGTCAAAGACACCGGTGCCAGGTTTAAGATAGCAGAAGAGGTTTTTGGGTTTACTCAGTCTGAAATAAATGAGCTGATATCGCTTGCTGAAGAAGAGGTAAAACAGGCAGCAGAACTGCTGAACATAGAAATTGAGCTACCTGATGCCACTAATAGATCAGTTTCGGAAAACGACGTTGAAAAGCGACAAGATCTTATCAGTATGGTCAGGGAGATTTTTCTCCTTCAGGCTACATTTCACAATTTATTGGAAATCCGCGGAGAAGAGTCCATACTGAAGGTTATTAAGCAGGGTCTTCAGGTTTTATTTAATATTCAAAGCACAATCTTTTTCTTGTATGACCAAAAACGAGATGTCTTGGTTGGCAAGAAAATTACAGGGAACAAAGAAGATGATCTGTCTAATTATCTGGTCAATGATCTGGAAATTCTTTTCCAAAAGAAAACCAGCTTGTTGGTCAGGTCGCTTTGTCAGAAAATCATTCTCGATTCTTTTGATTATCCAACAAAGACCGCTTTTACCATTATGGATAAACAAATTATTCGCTTCCTGGGCAAAGACGGAATGCTGTGCCTTCCCATGGTTGCTCACGGGAACTACGTTGGGGTAATAGTTATGGGAGTAGATGATCATCATATTGACTGTTTACGAAATCAGAAGAGATTCTTGACCATGTTTGCCAACCAGGCTGCTTTGGCTCTAACTGCTAATCGTTTTAATCAAAGTGAAACAGATGGGGCAAAAGATGTTGTCAAGAAGATTCAAGATCTTTTGGCTAATGTCAAATAACGATCTTTTTGCAAGTAGTTGGGTGTTTTTGCAAAGTATATAATAAATTCAAGCAATTTGGTGATGAGGACAATAATAGAAGCCGGAGGTCAGATATGGGAACAAAACAGATAAAATCTGTAAATGGCTTGAGAGTCTATAAAAAAAGGCCAAACTTAGTTAGATAGTTTGACCTATGTTTTTTGGCTCCCCAGCACGGACTCGAACCGCGGACCTAGTGGTTAACAGCCACTTGCTCTGCCAACTGAGCTACTGGGGAATGAGTTTAAAAAATATTATAAATATTAAAGAGCTAACTAAAAGTCAAGAAAAATTTGCATCTATTTAGGCAACACAATCTTGACCTTCAATGACAGCTCATCAAGCTGAGCCTTGCTTGTTTCAGATGGCGCATTGGTAAGAAGACAGGCTGCTTTCTGTGTTTTTGGAAAAGCAATAACATCTCTGATAGAAGGTTGACCGCACAGGATCATAACAAGCCTGTCAAGACCAAATGCAATCCCTCCGTGGGGAGGAGCGCCTGAATCCAGAGCTGAAAGCAGAAAACCGAATTTTTCCTCGTAGGTTTTTCGATCCATGCCAAGGGCTTCAAATACTTTTTCCTGCACCTTCCTTTGATGGATGCGGATGCTTCCGCCTCCGATCTCGGAACCGTTTAAAACAAGATCATATGCGCGTGATTTCACTGATAACGGATCGTCCTTTAACAATTCGTAATCTTCTTCAAACGGGGCTGTAAAGGGATGATGCAGCGCCTGATACCTTTTTTCTGTTTCATCATATTCCAGCAAGGGGAAATGGGTAATCCATATAAATTTGAATTCATTTTCGTCTATGAGACCAAGCTTTTTACCAAGATGGTTTCTAAGATGCCCAAGCGCTTCATTTGTTACGTTTGGCTGGTCAGCCACAAAAAATATCAGGTCGCCTGGTTCCATGTCTATGCGCCGGGTTAATTCCTCTTTTTCTTTATCCGTAAAAAACTTTGCTATTGGAGACTGCCATGAATCTTCCCTGACCTTTATCCACGCCAGCCCTTTTGCCCTGTATATTGCAGTGAATTCAGCAAGATCGTCTATTTCTTTTCGTGAAAAATCTACACATCCTTTTGCATTTAACGCTTTGACTATTCCACCTTTTTTCACAACACTGGAAAAGACCTTAAATCCTGAACCTTCTACAATGTCAGAGACGTCTTTAAGTTCCAGGCCGAAACGTATATCCGGTTTGTCAAGGCCGAAGCGATTGACCGCATCCCCGTAAGTCATACGTGAAAATGGAGTATTTATTTCTTTTTCAAGAACATCCTTGAAAAGCGATTTTACCATGCCTTCAGAAACATTTATGATATCTTCTTCGCCTACAAACGACATTTCAAGGTCTATCTGGGTAAATTCCGGCTGGCGGTCTGCTCTGAGATCTTCATCCCTGAAGCAGCGGACAATCTGATAATAACGGTCAAAACCTGATATCATCAAAAGCTGCTTGAAAAGCTGAGGAGACTGTGGCAGCGCATAAAACTGGCCCGGATTTACCCTGCTTGGCACAAGATAGTCTCTTGCACCTTCAGGGGTGCTTCGAGTTAATACAGGTGTTTCGATATCAAGGAATCCGTTTTTATTCAAGTACTGGCGAACAGAGGCTGAAGCTTTGTGCCTCATGATAATATTTTTTTGCAATTGTGGACGTCGCAGATCAAGATGACGGTATTTCAATCTAATGTTTTCTGAGACATCAACCTTGTCTTCAATTAAAAAAGGGGGTGTTTCAGCGGCATTGAAAATTTTAAGTTCGTCAACCATAATCTCAATTTCACCGGTTTTTAAGGTCTGATTGGTCATGCCTTCGGGCCTTTTATTAACCTTGCCGCGTATGCCGATGACATATTCGCTTCGTATGCTGTGTGCTTTTTCATGAACCTTTTGATTTTCGACAGGATTAAAAACAACCTGGGTTATGCCTTCCCTGTCCCGTAAATCCACAAATATTACACCTCCGTGGTCTCTTCGGCGCAGTACCCATCCCATGAGTACGACCTCCATGCCCAAAGACTCTGCGCCAAGCTCACAGCAGTTGTGAGTTCTTCTCATTTTTCCAAGTGTGTCTAACAATTAACTTACTCCTTTCCTAAAATTAATCACGAAAACACGAAAGTACGAAAACTCGAAATAAAATCTGGAAATCAAGTAAACAACATTCTTTTCGTGTTTGTAACACCTTAGCTTTTTAAAACAAACTCAAACTTACGGATTTGTTTTGAACCGCAGAATATCGAACAAGGAATTATGAATGTCGAAGTAAGGTATTCTATCATTTTTAATATTTAAAAAGATAGCTTGCCGGGCATAGCCGTAGACGACGCCTGGAGCGCAGCGATTCCACAATTCATCGTTCGAAATTTCTTGTTCGATATTCGATATTCAAATAATGCTTTTTCGAATTAGCAATATCTCAACGAAAACAGCCGAATTTCAAAGTGCTAAATTATTACAAAATTTTTAATGTTTTCCTGACAGTTCTTTTTTTATCTTTTCTACAATATCATTTATTGGAATTGCAGTCTGCTCTTTTGTATTCATATTTCGCAGTATAGCCGATCCTTCTTCAAACTCTTTTTCTCCAACGATAAGCACATATTCTGCGCCAAGCCTGTCTGCGCGTTTCATCTGGCTTTTCAGGCTTTTGCCATTTAAATCAAGCTCAGCCTTTATACCATCGACACAAAAAGCGCAGAACCATTCAAATGCAATAGACATGCTTTTTTCGCCGATTGCCGCAATGAATATGTCAGGTTTTTGGACAAAATCCGCACTATTAAGATCGATTATTTCAACAAGCCTGTCAAATCCTATTGCGAATCCTATTGCTGGCTGTGCAGGCCCTCCAAGCGCTTTTACAAGGGTGTCATACCTGCCGCCTCCTGCTATGGCATTCTGAGCGCCGAGAGATCCTGTCTGAATTTCAAAGGTTGTTCCTGTGTAATAGTCAAGTCCTCTGACGAGGAGGCTGTCAACCACAAAGGGAATGTTAAATTTTTTAAGGGCATTCTTGACAGCATTAAAATGGCTGCTGCATTCATCACACAGATAATCGAGTATGGAAGGCGCTTCGACCATAGCCTCTTTACATGAAGGGACTTTGCAGTCAAGCACTCTTAAGGGATTCCGCCTGCTTCTTCTTTTGCAGTCTGTGCAGAGGTTTTCTGAAGAAGCAGACAAAAAGATTGAGAGAGCATCTCTAAAATTCCGGCGGCATTTATGGCACCCTAATGAATTTATATGAGCTTCAACGTCGGTTACAGAAAGCCTTGAAAATAAAGTTACCAGCATCAAGATAAGCTGGGCATCGATAAACGGTGAATCTATACCGAACACCTCTGCATTAATCTGGTAAAACTGCCTGTATCTTCCTTTTTGCGGTCTTTCCCTGCGAAACATGGGGCCGATAGTATAAAATTTCTGTATCGGATCCTTCGCGTAAAGACTGTGTTGAATATAGGCTCGAACAACAGACGCGGTAGCCTCCGGCCGCAGTGTGATAAGCCCCCTTTTTCCGTCAGGAAAGGTGTACATTTCCTTTTCCACGATGTCTGTATCTTCTCCGATACTTCTGGCAAAAAGTTCTGCATGTTCCAGAATCGGTATGCGTATTTCATTAAAACCAAAATCTTCAAAAAGAGAACGGGCTGTCTTTTCTATATGCTGCCATAGTTCAACTTCTCCAGGCAGTATGTCTTTAAAACCTCTTATAAGCTGAATCATCTTGTAGTAATTTTCCTTGTATATAAAATTTATTAAAACCGCCAATTTTTAACGCAATTATACCAGGTTAGTCAATACCAATGTTTTGCTTGACAGTATTCATTGTAAAATATTAATTGCAGTTAACTAAAATAGGTACTTTGCCTGTTCGACGTACATAGCCTTCTATCTTGATGGCTATGTACTTTTTGAAGGATTTCCTGATCATGAGGCATTCTGTTGCAATAGTTGGGTGTGGTAAAGTTGGCACATCGCTTGGAATATATCTTGCAAAAGCCGGTTATGAATTGGCAGGTTTTGCAAGTAAAAGCCTGTCGTCTGCAAAAAGGGCTGCCGGAATTATAGAAACCGTTAATTTCAGCGATGTTCCATGGGAAATAACAAAAGATGCTGATA
The DNA here is from genome assembly GCA_019314185.1 of Deltaproteobacteria bacterium. The sequence goes on from JAFCZU010000044.1 coordinate 24,588, forward strand.
TAATTTTTCTGACAACGCCTGACAGAGCAATAGAAGATACATGCAGCAGTATTTCTTCTCATTCCGGCTTCCGTAAAGATTCCGTGGTGTTTCATTGCAGCGGAGCTCTTTCATCCACTATTTTAGCTTCTGCAAAGGATTGCGGAGCTTTTACAGGTTCAATGCATCCTCTCCAGACTTTTGCTTCAGCCGAACTCAAACATAACCCGTTTCAAGGAATTGTAATCTCTGTTGAGGGTGATGACAGGGCGGTGTTTGCAGCAAAAGAAATTGCAGCTAACCTTGACGCCGAGAGTTTCACAATTAAGACAGATGCCAAAACTCTTTATCACGCATCAGCAGTTGTGGCGTCAAATTATCTTGTAACATTGCTTGACATGTCTTTCAGATTGATTGGAACAGCAGGAATTCCAGGCAAAGACGCATTCAAAGTATTAAAACCCCTCATTGAGAACACACTTTCCAATATTGAACAGGTCGGGATTCCAAAGGCGCTTACAGGCCCGATTGCCAGGGGAGATGCTGAAACCGTTGAAAAGCATATAGAGGAAATCGGATCAAAAATACCGGATCTGCTTGAGCTTTATAAAACACTGGGCCTCCATACAATAGATATTGCAATGACCGGGAGCGGTCTTTCAAAATCATCAGCTCAAAAGCTGAAAAAGATTTTCACCGACTGATTCCTGAAAAAACACATTTAGAAAATGAGACACGTCCTCTGGATTTATCAGGATATACAAGAAAGGTCTTTGTTGCGTGATATTTGCCATGCAAGTTGGCAATTACCATGATATCTGACGATATCCATGGCAATAAAGGTGGAAGTATGAGCAAAGGGCTTGGACTATGAAAAGACATTCGAAACGAATTACCTGAAGTGAAGGGGTTCTCGGAACGAAATATTGGCTATATGATGCGTTTTGCGCGTGAATACAGTATGCCGTTAATTTTGCAACAACCTGTTGCAAAAATATCTTCGGAAGTCAGACCTGAGTCTCAGGTTGTAGCTCCCTTGCATGGAAAAGACATAACGGAATGTTTGCAACGGCTTGTTGCAAACAGAAACTGGATCGCTATTCTTATTGCGGGCATAGCGCTTTGATGGGAAAGAAAAAAAGACAGTGGCAGGATATTGAATATGTGTTGGGGTTTTTTGGCAAAAGGATCGGTAAAGCTCGAAAAGAATATCGATCGTATGTTGAAAAAGGAATTCCCATGGGAAGACGTCCTGAGCTGGTAGGCGGTGGTTTGATTAGGAGCCTTGGGGGATGTGGGATGAAGTCAAAAAGACTTGACATGACACTTGCTGCGGTGAGCTATGCAGTAAAAAGAGGAGAGAAGATAGCGAAAGAAGCAGGTTGTCTGTCTGGACGATTGAGTTATTTGAGTATTTAGAAATGTCCCCCTCAGACGCCAATTGTTTAAAAATGATCTTCATATAGCTCATAAGAACACTATATGATCTACAAGCGGATCAATTTTATCTTGACAAGCTAATGAAAATTCATTATCTGTGGTTTACAGAAAGATCATCAAGCTATCTTATGGTCTATATGCGAACCAAAGGAAAATGATGCCAAAGTCCATTACACGCACCTACTCACGCTATAGCCGCGATGCGGTTGCCTTGCTCGGAGCGTTGATCCGCGAAGCGCGTAATGAGCGCAAGTTCACTGTTCAGGAATTGGCCGATCGCGCTGGTATTTCTAGAGGACTGCTGCAACGCATCGAAAAAGGCAATCTCAAATGTGAAATCGGAGCCGTGTTCGAAGTGGCAACCATTGTTGGTATCAAGCTGTTTGATACCGATGAAAGCGCGCTGAGGAAATACCTGCGTCAAACCAAGGAAAAGCTGGCGCTCCTACCAAAATCTGTTCGCAAGAAATCCAAAGCGGTGTAAGACGGAGAAAGAAGCCTTTGTCTGGATATGGCTGCCGGACGAAACCGAGCCTGTCGTAGCCGGACGGCTTGAAGCTGATAACGGTAATATTCTGTTCAACTACGGTAAAAGCTACCTGGATCGTATCGGTGACAGCAAACCCGCGATTGCGATTTACGAACCCGAATTGCCGTTAGAGACTGGGGTGCTGCCCTTGCCCGAGGGCTTGACCATGCCCGGCTGTATCAGGGATGCCGCGCCCGATGCGTGGGGCCGGCGTGTGATTATCAACGCCTGATGCGTGGGGCCGGCGTGTGATTATCAACAAAAAGTTAGGGCTTAAAGGC
>JAFCZU010000298.1 GCA_019314185.1 Deltaproteobacteria bacterium
TGTACAGAAAGAAATCCTGCCTGCTTTTTTAGCTTCGCCACATAGTACTCTTGTCAGTAGCGTGGATGTAACACGTCTTATTCCGAATATGGACAGGCGAATTGCAGGGGTGGAATTAACTCTGCCAAATGGGGAGAAAAAAATCGCTCGCGCCAAAATTTTCGTTGTTGCCTGTGGTGGTATCGAAACACCAAGGCTTCTTCTTTATTCACGCAGTGAGCAGTATCCAAATGGTATCGGTAACTCCTATGACAGGGTAGGGCGTTGTTTCAACGAGCATCCCGCAGTTAATTTTTATGCTAAGATCAACCATACGAGGAGCACGCTGTATCCTACAAATAAAATCGGACGCAGCCATCAATTTTATGAAACATTCAGAAAACAAGGCCTCGGCAGTGTCCTCTTTGTTTTCAGACAAGCTTGGTTACTGCCGCATCATAATATGCCGCTGAAATTATCCAGCATTCCAAAGCATTTGGCTTCAATAATCGGTCGATTTAAAAAGGCAACTTTCTATATTGGCGCTACAATCGAAATGAAGCTATCCGATTCAAATCGTGTCGTCCTATCAAAGGACAAAATGGACTGTTTTGGCAATCCCATTGCGCATCTAATCTTCAACTTTTCCGATGAAGATTTGAAAACTCTTGACCGTTGCCGAGAACTAATCTTAAGTATGTATAAAAGAATTGGAGCAACTGATGTCTTCGAAGCAGAAGTGAGCTGGTCCCGCCATCATCAGAGCACGTGCCGGATGGGACACAATGCTAAAACAAGTGTAGTAAATGCAAATCTTCGTGTTCATGACACAGAGAACTTGTACCTCTGTGGTTCAGAAGTATTCGTTACCGGTGGCGCAATGCAGCCCTGCTTGACAATTGCTGCCCTGGCTCACCGCCTTTCAGACTATCTGGTGACCAGATTACGGCAAGGTTGATCCAGCTACCGTGCCGCTTTTTTAAAAAGCCAATAAGTAAATTTTAAGACAATGATAGAACGGAATGAAGATAGAAAGAAGCTATCAAAAAGGCTTCTCTTTTGGTTCAAAGTCACAATCACAGTTAGTTTATGTATATTTATTCTAACAAATGCAGATTGGGAAAGTATTTACTTTGCAATTCAGAATGCTAAGGGCTGGTATATTATATTCGTTTTTTTGGGCATGCTCTTAAATATCGCCGTTAGTGCACTCAAATGGCAAATTCTTCTCGCTATCCATGGAATAAATTATCAGTTTGGCAAATTGACGCGCTACTATTTGGCAGCGGGCTTTTTCAGCAACTTCCTTCCAGGAACAATCGGAGGAGACGGTTACCGAATATACAAAACTTATCAAAATTCGCATTCAAAGACGGGGGCAATATTATCCGTATTCACAGAGCGCCTTGTTGGTTTTATGGTGCTTCTTGCTTTAGGTTTATGTGGATCTGTGGGCAACTTTCTTCTGCAAGGAGATAGATTTTCACTTTTCGGAATCATTTTTGGAAGTTTGGGATTATTGACGTCTGCTATCCTGGTTGTTTTTTTGTCACTTAAACGGATTCAAATCTGGGCATTGCAAAAAAGAAACATGCCTCAAAAAATTAAGATTTTTATCAAGCATCTGGTTGATTATCGACGTCATCCAACGAAATTCTTACACTTCATCACTGTATCCATTTTTTTTTACATTCTTTTGTTTTCCTACAGGCTGTTACTGATTCATGCACTTGGTGAGTCATGTCCCTTTTTCAGTCTGGTTATGGTAGTAATGGTAAGCACGGTGCTGGCGGCATTACCGATTTCCCTTAACGGTATTGGTATCTTAGATGGGTCATTTATATACCTTATTTCACAATATGGTGTCACTTATGAGTCTGCCTTGATGGTCATGGTGTTACACCGAATGTTATCAATGGTTACCAGCCTAATCGGTGGTGTGCTTTATTACTTTGATAGAGAGCCGAAACCACTTACTGCCCAACTGCGGGAAGGTATTCAGTCAATAAAGGAGCCTGTTTTATAAATGTGTGGAATCACAGGGTTTATGAGTGTTAAGGGCGTTCAAGAATCAGATATTGACAGAATGAACCACACTATTCGGCATCGAGGACCTGATGATTCCGGCATTTTTATTAATAGAGAAAAAACGGTTGGTCTTGGGCATCGTCGATTATCCATTATCGACCTTGGTAGTGGACATCAACCGATGTCGAATGAAGATGATACTCACTGGATTACATTCAATGGCGAGATATACAACTATCAGGAATTAAGAAAAGATCTTGGCAAAAGGCATGAATTTAAAAGCCAAAGTGATACCGAGGTCATATTACATCTCTATGAGGAAAAGGAAGAGGGGTGTCTTCAATATTTGCGCGGTATGTTTGCCTTTGCCATTTACGACCTGCAAAAAAAGAAGCTCTTTATGGCACGGGATCATCTAGGCCAAAAGCCGCTTTACTACTATCATGATGGAGATACTTTTGCTTTCGCATCGGAAATCAAAGCTCTGCTCGCATTGAAGCCGGAATTAAGAGAACTTGACCCTAACGCATTGTATGAATACTTGACGATTCGCATAATTACCCCTCCGCGCTCCATGTTCCGTAAGATCAGAAAGCTTCCACCAGGGCATTTTCTCACTTTCCAGGATGGCAAAGTCTCAATCAGACGATATTGGCATCTAAAATACGAGCCTAAGATAGCTGCTGATTTCGATACTGTCTCAGAAAACCTGGAGGAGCAGCTTCTATCCACAGTCAAATATCACTTGGTAAGCGATGTTCCTGTGGGTGCATTTTTGAGCGGCGGTATGGATTCGAGCCTTATCGTGGCGATGATGAGTAAAGCCTCTGGGGAACGCATAAAAACCTTTTCTGGTGATGTCCCTTACGAGAATTACAGTGAACTTCCTTATGCCAAAATGGTGTCAGATAAATACAAAACAGAGCATCACGAGCTGACAATTATACCGTCATTGGTCCAAACGCTTCCGGATCTGATCTGGTACCTTGATGAGCCTTCTGATCCACTTTCGGTCTGCATGTACTGCATCTCCGAGCTTGCTCGCAGGGACGTCAAGGTGGTATTAGGGGGTGATGGCGGAGATGAACTGTTCGGGGGGTATGATCGCTATTATGGGAATGTGCTTGTATCTTACTACGCGATTTTTCCAGAATATCTTCGGAAACACATTTTCGAAAAGTTGATAAATTTGGTACCTGAAGGCTTTTGGTACCAAAGTTTCAGTCACAAGCTCAAATGGATGCACCAGATGTCTTTTTATAACGGAGGAGATCGCTATGCCAAGAGCCTGAGCTATTTTTACTTTTCAGATGGATATAAGAATCGTTTATATACTGATAAATTTCGAAAAAGCGTTCACCTCTTTGACCCTGAGGCATGCATTAAGGATTATTTCGACAGCGATAATGCAACCGAAGTTATAGATAAAATGCTGCATTCAGACAGCATGGTCCGAATGCCGGATCACCCAAACATGGTCCTGGACAGGATGACTATGGCTCACGGCCTGGAGGCACGTTCCCCATTCCTGGATCACAAGCTGGCAGAATTCTGTGCCTCAATACCTCCCCAATTCAAGGTAAGAGGCACCAAGCGAAGGTATATACAGGTGGAACTGGCAAAAAAATATCTTCCGCCGGCACTGATAACCAAGAAAAAACAGGGCTTTTCGTCCCCCCTTACCTATCTGTTGGCAGACGAGTTCAGGCTTTTATACAAAGTCTTTTTGAACGATTCCAGTTTAGTTCGTGACGGCTATTTGAATCATTCCGCCATCAATACCTTACTGTACGAACACATCAACAAAAAGGTCGATCATGGCAATCGATTGTGGCTGTTATGTAACGCAGAAGTGTGGTACCGCATGTGCATAGAAAATGAAAGCATAGACACTATAAAGGAACTCCTCAACTCACGAGCTGCTTCGCTTCCGAAGCACTATCTCACTGAATTACCAAGGTAACAGAAATGTCATCTCTACTCGAACATTTCCTGGCTGGTTATATTGTCGCTTCAAAGGAATGCGCTTTAAGGCGCTGCAGATTTTGAGTCTGGCTCAGACTTGGTCTGTGGGCTTGACTGAGAGCTCATTCTGATCCTCGGATTGTTGAATTTAAGAAGGAAGATTTCGTGCAGAAGACGTGGATTAATAAACTAATTGTATTGGTAGTTGCAATATTGGTATTGAGTGGATGTGATGCCATTGAAATTTTGCGCACAAGTGCGTGGGAAGAGGTATCCCCGGAACAGATGGGAATGAAAGCTGGCGAGCTCCAGAAGGCTATTGATTATGCTGGGGGTTCAGGTTATATAACGAGAGGTGGAAA
>JAFCZU010000299.1 GCA_019314185.1 Deltaproteobacteria bacterium
TGACAACGCTTCACAGATTATTAGCAACGCTTATGACGAAACTGGAGAAATAGATAAAACATTAGATGAAGCTGAACAGAAAATATTCTCCGTTTCCCAAAAACATATCAGGCAAGATTTTACGCCCGTTAAACCAATTTTAGAAGAAGCGTTTGACAGAATAGATGAGCTTCATAAAAATAAGGGCAAGTTGCGCGGTGTTCCAACCGGCTTTGCCGATCTTGATAATATTCTCGCCGGTCTGCAAAAATCAAACTTGATAATTTTGGGCGCGCGGCCAAGCGTGGGAAAGTCATCTTTAGGATTAGACTTGGTTCGGCATGCAGCCACTAAAGAGAAAATCCCCGTTGGGATTTTCTCGCTGGAAATGTCTAAAGAAGAAGTAATAGATCGCCTTATTTGCGCTGAAGCAAATATTGATTTGTGGAAATTAAGAACTGGCAGATTATCCGACTCTGGAGAAAACGACGACTTTTCAAAAATTGGACACGCAATGGGCGTTCTTTCCGAAGCGCCAATATTTGTAGATGATACCGCTAATATTAATGTGATGGAGATGACAACGATGGCGAGACGCTTACAGGCCGAACATGGTTTGAAAATGCTTGTTATTGACTATTTGCAACTTATGGAAGGACGCGGAAATATAGATAATCGAGTTCAGGAGGTAAGTGAAATTTCCCGATCATTAAAAGGTCTGGCAAGAGAATTAGATATTCCAATTGTCGCTCTCTCTCAGCTTTCTCGCGGGATTGAATCGCGAACTGACCAAAGACCAAAATTATCCGATCTAAGAGAAAGTGGGTCTATTGAGCAAGACGCTGATGTTGTTTTATTTATTTACAGAGAGGATAAAACAAAAACCGATTCCGAAAATAAAAACATCGCCGAAATTATGGTTGCCAAACACAGAAACGGCCCGATCGGCAGCGTTAAATTATATTTCAATGAACAATATACGAGTTTTAGGAATTTGGATAAAAATAGATAGAGCATGTATCCCAAGCCAATCCAAAATTTAATCACCGAGTTTTCCAAACTGCCAGGAATCGGACCGCGGACCGCGGCTCGGTTCGCTTTTAATTTGTTGAGAAAACCTGAAAATGATTTAAGATTATTAAGCGAAGCGATTATAAAATTAAAAACAGAAACAAGAATTTGTAAAAATTGTTTTAATATTTCAGAAGAAGATTTGTGTGAATTTTGTTCAGATGCCAAGAGGGATAGATCTCTTGTTTGTATAGTTGAAGAAGCAATAAATATTCCAGCGATTGAAAATACAAAGCGATTTAACGGGCTATATCATGTCTTAGGCGGAGTTATTAAGCCAAGCGACGGAGTTAGTCCTGCCGATTTAAAAATAAAAGAACTTATAGAAAGAATAAAAAACAATGGAATAAAAGAAATTATTATCGCCACAAATCCAAACACAGAAGGAGAAACCACGGCTTTGTATTTAGCAAAAATTTTAAAGCAATATAATATAAAAATTACCCGCCTTGCCCGCGGAATGTCAACTGGCAGTGATTTAGAATACGCCGATGAAATGACAATCAGTAGCGCGCTGGCGGGAAGAAGAGAATATAAGTAAAGCTTTTTCAATAAACAATAATTATTTGTCATCCCCGCGGAGGCGGGGATCCAGATGAAGTATCATAAATATTGATTTGAAAATAAAAGTTTTGAAAATAAATTAATAGTAATGCTTTGTGATGTTTCAACTGTTATAATAATATTTACAACCTGATGATATTTCTCTGGATTCCCGCTGGAGTTTATGCTGAATTTATTTCAGTGCGGGAATGACAATTGAGATTTAATAAAACAAAAAAGCCTTCTACTTAGAAGGTCTTTTTTAAAAAACTAAAATATAAATTATATACTGACAATCTCAACTTCCGTGAAATATTGTCTATGTCCCGCTCTTCTGTTATATCTTTTCTTCGCTTTATGTTTTACAACTTCAACTTTTTTCACTCTCGCTTGCTTTAATATCTTCGCCTCAACTTTGGCGCCTTTTATTATCGGCTCGCCGATTTTTACATCTTCGCCGTCCTCTGAAGAAATAAGAAGAACTTCGTCAAAAACAATTTTCGCGCCTTCTTCACCTTCAAGTTTTTCAACTTTTAATTTGTCTTTCGGAGAAACCTTATACTGCTTCCCGCCTGTTTTGATAACTGCGATCATAATTATTATTTATTTTATATTTAAAAAAGTTTTAAGAAAATTGGGAGCCAGCTGTAGTCCGTAAACTTCAACTGGCTTTGTTTGCACTTTCGATCCGCAATTTTTTTTCAGAGACAAAATCTCAAAAAGGAAGAGATTCCTTGAACAATGACAGGTCATTAAAATCTCCACTTTAGCCAATTAAAACAGCTTACATGAAATTCATCTCTGTTGCGATGATCATGGTCGATCAGTTAGTCATTATGGGTCGTTGTTGTCACCATAATAATTAAATCCTACCAGTCAATCAGCTTTCTGTCAAATAAAAATCGTAGGGACTGACCTATGTGTCTGCTGAATATGCGATAAAACATAATTTAGTCCAAAATCAGGGCAGACACACAGGTCAGGCCCCTACGACGAGACATGCGAAACCCTTGTCAAGACACGCTCGTTGGCTCCATAGTCCCGAAGGGCTGTGGAGCCCGAGTGCAAGCCGATTGTATAAAATAAATTTAGAGAAATAATAACGACTTGCATTACGGCTCCATAGCTCTGCGGAGACTATGGAGCCAACAAGTTTTACTTTCGGGCTGAAGCCCTTGCTCCAATTATATTCAAATCTTCTCCCGCGAAACCTTTGTCAAAACAAAATAGAAGAAAACAAACAAAACCGCCAGCGCTAAAAATTTTCCTAAACTCTGAAAGATAATGGCTGAAACGCCGAAAGATAGACAGACTAGATAGATAAATAAAACGACTTTTCTTTGCGGCCATCCTCGTTGTAAAAGTTTATAGTGCAAGTGGCGGGCATCACCCTTGAAAATAGACTCCCCCGCTTTTATTCTTTGAGCAATTACCCAAGCCGCGTCCAGAATTGGAAAGCCCATTATCAAAAGCGCGGTAGCAATTTTCCCGCCGGAAAAAATTGCTAAGACTGCCAAGATAAATCCTAAAAACATAGACCCGCTTGTGCCCATAAAAATTTTGGCGGGATAAAAATTAAAAAACAAAAATCCCAAAATCGCTCCCGCGACTGCTATGGAAATTATCCCAAGCGGCGGTTGATTTACCAAATTAGAAATGCTTAGAAAAAATAAAGTTACAACTCCGATAAATCCAACTCCGCCAGCCAATCCGTCTAATCCGTCTAACCAGTTCATCACATTCATAAAACCCACTATCCAAAATAAAATAAACAGTGAGCCGAATACTGAATACTGAATACTGAATACTGAATACTGCAAAGCATCTAATCTAAGCTCCGCGCCGCCAAAAGGATTAGCGATATAATCAACTTGAAGCCCGGCGTAAATCATTATTAAAACTACAGCGACTTGTCCTAATAATTGTTTTTTCCATGACAAATTTTTCAGATCGTCACAAAAGCCAAAGAGTAAAATTACTATACAGGAAATAATCATCCCCCATTTTAAATTATCAAAAACTAAATCCCCGCTTAGAAATATTGATAGTAGAAATGAAACTATAATCGCAACTCCGCCAAATCTGGCAATATTTTTTTTGTGTATTTTATTTTCTTTTATTTTGTCGTATAGTTTATATTTTTTACTAAACAAAATAAGCGTCTTTGTGAAAACAAGACTGGAGATCAAAGCGATGAGAAATGGTTTGAGATAGAGAATTATACTTGACATTATTTGTTGGTTTGGTATTATTGTAAAAAAGCAAAGGAGGAATGCTAATAATGAGAACAGGAATCGGCCCAATAACGATAAATGATTTTGCCACTCTTGCATGGGATAAAGTGAAACATGTATACCCCAAAAAGACAAAACATTTAGTAGTTAAGATTATTAAAGCTCTTCATAAAAAACCCCAGCAAACAACACAACAATTATGTAATTCGATAGAAACGGATGATGATTTACTGGTTGTTAATATTATGAAAGAACTCCAAAAAATAAAATTTGTAAAACATGATGGATATGTTCTTACAGAATTAGAAGGATGTACATCGCCAAAAGAATTAGGGATATATTCCATCAATGGTTCAATGTCTTAGACTTGAACTATTTTTTTATTGACAATCTTGCATATGCGGTGCCACAGCTCTGCGGAGACTATGGCACCGTCGGCGTAATTTTATTTTAAAACAACAAACTAAAATCAGCGTTTCTGTTACATTTTCGGGCTGAAGCC
>JAFCZU010000300.1 GCA_019314185.1 Deltaproteobacteria bacterium
GTAAGGGAAGGATCGCCATTCGCGTTGCGGTAAATTATCACAATATTCTTTCCATCGCGGTAACCTCGCTCGTCAAGCGCTTCAATAATCCCTTTTCTTATCTCGTCAAGGGAAGGATGTGACACAATTTGTGTTATAGCGACCGTTGGTTTCTCAGATCGGGTACAGGATGAAATGAAATAGGAACCGATTGCAAGGACGAATAATAGTCCAAAGCTAAAAAAAATGCCCGGTTTTTTTAAAACGCTCATCATTGTTACTGTTTCCTTTATATAGTGTTACCTTATATAGTTGAGGGTTAAGAAAGCATGTGACTCGCTTACCGCCGCTCTTTTTGGTCTATTCTGGCACGACGCGCCTTAGCAATGATTGCCGAAAATCCCATCGCCAGTTCGATTCCGTCATTGCGCTCAGAAAATTCAAGCAGCATACGTCCGATTAACGACGGATTAAATCCAGAATTAATAGCCTGCTTTGTGGCTTGGTCAAGTGTCAATAATTGTTTTTGGGGAGCCGGGCGTTGAACTTCTTTTTTTCTCCCAATATCAAAGAGGTTTGCCTGGGCTCTTTCAGAATGTTGACGAATGGCGTGCTCCTTTTCAACTTGAAGAGGCAGGTTGGTTATGGGAATAACAACTGGTTTTAAGCGCCGTTTGGCAAAAATTTGCTGACCAGTGGCAAGGTGCAGCCACTGCCAAACGGCCCCGTTCTTGCCCTTTTGTTCATAAGATGTGCCTAATGTTTCAACATATCCCAACCCGGAAACTGCCAGACTACCACGCACGGTTCCAACAAAATCTGATTGCACTGAAGATACATTCCACTTAAGCAAATCAGGATAGGTAAAGCTTTTTGTTTGCTCCCCGCGACTTATGGCGCATAGACGGAAGGCCTCCTTCTCAATATAAGTTTTGTCACATATTTCTTCAGTCGGGTATTCGTCAGTGGCTGCGCCAATGATAGCACCTGACATGGTAGCGATAGTATCTGTGTCGCTACCTAATAGATTCGCCGCAACTTCAATCGCCTCTTTTGGACTATGTTTATATATCCAGGCCAAAGCAACTGCTAAAATAGCGGTTTTCGTGCCGGAACCACGATATTGTGGCGACATTGCCCCTGTTCCTTTTACTATATCCGCATAATGGCTTGCAGGGTCATTTTTTGTCATTTCCATAATCAGGTCTATATCTTTGAGACATTCTCCTGCTACATCGCTGAAGGACGCTTTGATATTTCGACCTGTGGATTGTTCCCATGTCGGCAGCCAGAAATCGTGAAGTTCACTATTATGGTGTATAAGTTCTGGCACAGGATGAAAACAATCAACAAAATTTTGCCATTCATTCGGGCCTGGAATTTTCTTGTGTTGAAGCGTGTAGGCGAGACATAATGCATGAAATACAGCGCCTAAGATTCCCCGGGGATGCCCATGCGTACAAATGGCATTTCTTATTACATCGGGCAGAAAAGTTTCAATATTACCGAGGTCAACAGCGGCCCACACATGGGGTTGAATCCTCATGGCCGCGCCATTGCCGCCGCAATTAATATAACGGGCAGTTTTGTTATCAAAAAAATTGTTTGTCCATGCGGTATCCTTGCGGGTCAGCGATACTGCCGCCGCTTTACTTCCTCTGCCGGCCCCGAGCGCATACGACAACCACACGGGCACTTCGACTTTTGCAAACGCTTCTACATCAAATTTCCCATCCCCCCGGATAGCGCGGCAGGTTGCAAGACGTAACTGGGTGTCGTCGGAGTAGCAACCAGCCGGCAACTCAACTACCACCCCGAATTTGCCTCCTATTCTTCGTTTCCATGGAATAGTTGTTGTAATTCGGGTTGTGCCAGCTCTCCATTTGAGGCCCTTTTCATCAGTAAGTTCGGTAATATAACCTAATGCGTCTCCATAGGCCGCCCATAATGCCGACCTTTTAACAGCCTCCTGCTTTTCCTGTGCAGTTTTCACACTATCTCTCCTTGAAAATTTCAGGCAAAATCCTGACTTCTAAATCCGGGAAAGAAACACCGGCACACTGGCCGCAAATATCATCATGGTCTTCTCCGGTTGAAACATAAACCCTCTGAAGAAATTTTGTGGATAGTTCTCCGGGATAAAGTACTTCGGCCTGGGAACAAGTAGGAAACTTGGCAGGCAAGTCAGAATCTCGCCTGACGATCTGCCCCGACCATTGGATGATCAGACTATCGAAGAGCGACTGCAAGCCTTTTTCCCCAGTATCCCGGCGCACCCCGGTATACATATTATTGGTGGTCGTAAAATAAACCTCGGAATGAGATAATATTACCGGATCAAAGGAAAGCACGCACCACCAGATATTCCTGTCCCTGTGCCAGCGGTTCGCCGAAACATCAAAAAATTGGTAATTGATTCGGCTGATTGACAAATTTATATAGTTCAGCCAATCTTTATCCTTTCTAAATACGGCGTTCGGTTGATAAATATATTCCAACGTTTTTTCTTTAGGGAGCTTTTGCCGTGATTTTAAGGAGCGTGTATACAAGATTCCAAGCAATCCCTCATTCGTTGTAAAATGTAGAACCTCTGTAATCCCCCGCCGTTTTATAATTTCGTCAATGGACATAAATCAACTTCTTCATAGCTGTCAGGATTCAAGTAACTAATCAGCGTCGAGGCCTCCTTCGGCTTATAACCGAGTACGACAGACTGCCTTGCGCGTCCAATGCCCATGGCTAATAATCTGCGTAACATATTTAACTGATCGTCACCTTCCTCTTTACCATGAATGGTAACCTCCTGATTCAAGCCAGGGATAATCACATGATTAAATTCAAGTCCTTTGGCTGAGTGAAGCGTACATAATGCAATATTTTCATCTCCTTCCGGCCAATCAGATTCTCTGGTTATGTGTAAATATTCCAATCTCGAACGTTGTAAGTATTTCTCAATCTCGGAAAACCATCCACCACCCTTGGGGAGCAAGAAAGCGACAGATTCCTGTGACAAATCCACTTCATTGCGAATATAGTCCATAACATATTCCATCTGCTTGCCAAATTTACCTTTAACGACTTTGGGAACCGGCCCTTTTCGTTCACAACTGTTGAAATCCGGAAGCGTCCCATCATTATCAATATCCATACCCTTTAGCAATGGCAAGGCAAACCTGGCAATTTCAACGGTATTCCGGTAGTTCTTTTTCAGCCGGTAAATGTCATTGGGTCTTATGTTTATGGCAGCTTCCTTCCAAGTAAACCCACGTGGATAAATACGCTGGACAGCATCCAGAACGAAAGTAAGTGAGTGGTCCTCAGCAAGCTGATTGCCAATCGCCCTAATTTGGTTTGCCGAAAAGTCTTGGGCCTCGTCAACGATGATAATGTCGTAACTATGCGTAATATCTCTTTTTGTCAATCCTATTGCCAGGTCGTTCCAATCAATTTCACCTCTGCCGACCTTCCAGGAATTGTATGGCAGGATTACGTCATTTAGAATTTGCTGCCGCATTTTTTGGTCAACACGAGGTGCCGCACCTCTGCCATCCCTGCGACAAGTCAAATAATTCTCAAGATCCTCAGGAAGAAAACGGCCAAGCGTGTATTCAACTTCGTCAGTTAAAAAATTGGGTGTTAAAGATATACTGGTCCCTAATTCTTGAATTTTTTTCCGACATTCTTCATGCTTGGCAATAAGCGGAAGTCCTAATAGATTTACAGCCCATTTGGCAAAGGTAGAAATTTGCAGATCCAATCCAGTCGAATCCTTGATTTGTTCAGTGGCCAATTCATGAATATAACCACGTAACGTCCGGTTAAAAGTGAGCACAAGAATTCGCACTGGGTCAGTAAGGCCAAGTCTCTCCCTGCGGTTGAGCCAGGACTTTGCAAGAGATCGTAATCTCAGCAAAATCGTTGTGGTCTTCCCGCTTCCTGCAGCGCCACGGATGAGGATCGTTCCCGGCTGCTGGCGAAGGATAATTTTAAGTTGTTCTGGTGTTGGTATGACAACAGGCAATACTCGCATTAGACACCTATTTGTTTAGCAAGCGAGATGCAGCGGATAAAAATGCCGCAGAATAGGTCTACTTTACTAACACTTGGTATTCAAAAGCCAATTTTCCTGTTTAGGTTCAGCTTTGTTGTGTCTGATGATATCAAGAACAATTATAACTATAAACAATCTTATTCTTCTGTGTCAATAGCCTTGTAAAATGTCCAGCAATTCTCATTATGGAATATTTAATGGAATTTCAAAAGGTTGTGAGTTTTAATTAAATTTAAGCAAGTCGGATTTTCTCTTGTTTTTGCGAATTTTCTGTATTTTTTGAA
>JAFCZU010000301.1 GCA_019314185.1 Deltaproteobacteria bacterium
AAAGTAATGATGTCGGCCCCTGTTGCTACAGATTCCTGAACAGTAGGCTCCTTTAACATTCCGTATTTTGAAAAGTCGATAAATGTTCCGCTGCCAAGATCTTCCATTACCGGAATATGATATTTTGCTCCCAGCTTAACCAGATCATTCAGGGAAACATCAGCGGTAAAACCTACAACACTGTAATTGCTTGTATGCACCTTTAACAAAAGGCCTGTATTGCTTTCGCCTGTGTCGCTTTCAATGGCTCTTTCATAATCTCTGTAATGGGTTCGGTTTGTTGTGCCCACCTCATTTAAAATACCACCGCTTTTTGCCATAACATCGGGAATCCGGAATGAACCGCCGATTTCAACGAGTTCACCCCTTGAAACAACAACCTTTTTGTCTCGTGATATCGTGTCGAGACACAGCAAGACAGCGCCGGCATTATTATTTACAACCATAGCCGCCTGAGCGCCGCTTATTTCACACAATATATCCTCAACAGCGCTATATCTCGAACCACGCTCTCCTTTTGACAGATCAAATTCAAGGTTTGAATACCTGCTACCAATTACCGAAAGGTTGGCAACAGCATCAGCGGCAAGTAATGAACGGCCAAGGTTTGTATGAACAACAACACCTGTGGCGTTAATTGTACGCATAAGATTCAGCGCCATGGCATCCTTTGCGCCGGCTTTTACCTTATTAAGAATCATGATATCCGACAGGCTTTTTTCATCAATTTCCTTAATGCCGTCAAGTATTGTTTTTCTATGATCGTTAAGAACTAAGCGGGCGGAATGCAGCAGAACAGATCGAGGAATCTTTTCAAAAAAAGGATCTGCGCCCGCAATTTCAAGGATATGATCAACACCTGGCAGCATTTGCAACCAAGCCTGCTGTTTTTTATTTATTTCCATAAAGGGCTACCCGTTAATACAAACAAATTCATTTCATATCATTTTAAAGTTAATTGTTTCAATAGTTTTCTTCGGATGATATAATAAAAAATATATAAGCAACTCAACTTTCGGGCTTGATATTAATATATAATTTTATATTATTTCAATGGGTTATGTAGATATATGGCCAAAATATAGTTTATAGAAGCTCTTTATAATGATATAAAGTTTGTAATTTTATTTATGTAACCTATTTGAGTAAGCAATAAATACCGTGAACCATTGAACGCTTAATTGAAAGGTGTTTTTATGAAAAATATGCTTGTAACAGGGGGCTGCGGGTTTATCGGGTCAAATTTTATCCGCTATATGCTTTCAGAGTCCGGGTATAAAGGACGGATAATCAATGTGGATAAATTAACTTACGCCGGCAACCCTGAAAATCTTGCTGGAATTGATAAAAAGTTCCCCGGCCGATATTGTTTTGTAAAGGCTGATATATGCGACAGACCTGCAATGCAGATGGTTTTTGAAAAATTTTCGATCGATTCCGTATGCCATTTTGCCGCTGAATCTCATGTTGACAGATCGATTGCAGAGCCTGACGCTTTTATAAAAACAAATATTACCGGAACATTTAACCTGCTTGAGCTGGTTAGATTTTATAAGGACAAAATACTCCTTTTTCATCATATCAGTACAGATGAGGTTTATGGCTCCATTTCTGACGGCAGCTACTTTACCGAGGATACTCCATATCATCCAAACAGCCCCTATTCCGCATCAAAGGCTGCTTCAGATCACCTCGTGAGAGCCTATGGAACAACATATGGCATACCTGTAACCATCTCTAATTGTTCAAATAATTATGGGCCATATCAGTTTCCGGAAAAACTCATCCCCCTTATTATACTCAATGCTTTTGAAGGAAAAGCTCTTCCGGTTTACGGAAACGGGCTGAACATAAGAGACTGGCTGTATGTCAAAGACCATTGCAAGGCGGTCTGGCTCATCATGCAAAATGGAAAACGCGGTGAAACATATAATGTTGGCGGCAACTGTGAAATGCGCAATATTGATGTTGTCAAGATGATATGCGATCTGATAGAAAAAATGATGCCCAGCCCGAATCATCCCCATCTTCAGGACCTGATTACATTTGTCAAGGACAGGCCCGGTCACGATCTAAGATATGCCATAGACTCTAACAAGCTCCAGAGAGAACTGGATTGGGTTCCTGCCGAGTCGTTTGAAACAGGGATTAAAAAAACCATTGAATGGTATATAGACAATAAAAACTGGGTAGATAGAGTTAAAAGCGGAGAATATATGTCGTGGATTAAGCGGCAATACGATTTGTAACGATGAGTTGCTCATGAAAAACGAACACTAAAAAACTTTTATTTCTTTTCCCTTTTGTGCTAACTCTAAAATTTAGGAGTTATATAGTTTAAAACAAAAGGTCAACCGCAATACATCAATGAAATAAAAAATATAGTTCACTATGGAATTAAAATCAAAAGTATCGATTTTTCCATCGTCTCGCCCGATTCTGAAATGGGCGGGAGGGAAACAACAATTATTATCCATACTCTTACCCAAAACTCCCAAAAAATTTAACAGATACATAGAACCATTCTTTGGCGGCGGAGCACTGTTTTTTGCATTACAGCCTGACAACGCCATCATTTCAGAATCCAATCCGGAACTTATAAACCTCTATCGTATAATCTCGAAAAATGTTGATAGTCTCATACAAAAACTTTATGAATTTCGGACAGATAAAGAAGAATATTATAATATCCGAACATTGGATTTTAAAAAACTTTCCCCTGTTGAAGCCGCCGCAAGAACCATATATCTAAATCGGCTCTGTTTTAATGGTCTTTATCGTGTAAATCGAAAAGGTATGTTTAATGTACCGTATGGTTATTATAAAAACCCCCGCATATGTAACCCTGATGGGTTAAAAAGCGCATGCGAAGCCTTAAAAAACGCTACCATAATCCAGGGGGATTATAAAGATGTGCTACGAAACCATGCGCAACCGGGAGATTATATATATCTCGATCCGCCTTACCTGCCTGTTTCAGAATACTCTGATTTTAAACGTTATACCAAAGAGCAGTTCTATGAAGAGGATCATGTTGAACTTGCAGAGGAAGTAAAACGACTTCATGAACTTGGATGTTACGTTTTATTGACGAATTCCAACCATCGGATGGTCTATGAGCTGTACAACGGTTTTGAAATCGAAGTTATTCAAACTCGCAGGAATATCAATAACAAAGGGAATAAACGTAAAGGGGAAGACGTTGTAATCTATATTCCTCCACGCCGGTATTTTCTCATAAGCCTTGTTCCACCGGAATTACCAAAGCAGATAAAAGCATATCCGTCCACACGTTTTATGGGGAGCAAACAATCTCTTTTAAAACATATATGGAACGTAACATCACAATTTGAATTTGAAACCGTTCTTGATATATTCAGTGGAAGCGGAGTTGTTGGTTATATGTTCAAATCATTCAACAAACAGGTTATAAGCAACGATTACATGGCTATGTGTACCGCATTTGCCGAAGCCATGATAGCTAATAACACCGAAACACTTGACAAAGGCGAAGTCGAACTTCTCTTATCTCCATCTGTAAAAACAGATAATTTTGTAAGCCAAACTTTTCGAGGACTCTATTTTATTGATGAAGAAAACGCATTTATTGATCAAATCCGGGCAAATATAAAAAAGCTGAAAAATAAAACCAAACGGTCAATAGCCACATCCGCCCTTATACGCGCCTGCCTGAAAAAACGGCCCAGGGGAATCTTTACTTATACCGGGCATAGGTATGATGACGGACGGAAAGACCTCCGATTATCTCTGAGAGAGCACTTTTTAAAGGCCGTTAACTGTATAAATCAGGCTGTTTTCGATAACAGTAAAGAAAATAAAGCCAGGCGCGGAGATGCCATGACTATCCGGTTAAAACCGGATTTGGTTTATATTGACCCGCCTTATTACAGTCCATATTCCGATAATGAATATGTCAGGCGGTACCATTTTGTTGAAGGATTGGCGTGTAATTGGAAAGGTGTGGAAATGCAATGGCATACGAAAACCCGCAAATTCAAAAGCTACCCCACCCCCTTTAATTCAAGAACAGGAGCATATGACGCATTTGATAAACTGTTTCGGAAATTTAAAGACAGCATTCTAATCGTTTCCTATTCATCGAATTCCTTGCCGAATCAGGAAGAACTGACAAACCTCATGGCAAAATACAAAAGCCAGGTCGAAGTTGTTTCTATCGACCACCGATACAGTGCTGGAAACCAGGGACACAAAATCAAAAATAATAACAACAAGGTGCAGGAATACCTGTTTGCAGGTTTTTAATCATGACTCAGGCTTGGCACATAGGTAACACAACAGTCAGAACCCCTTACCGTTTAAGAGACGCTTTAATTGCTTTGGCGCATTCAGAATATCATGGCAATCTGGTAGGAAAAGACAAAGAAAGTGGATTTGCAAGATTACTTCATGAAAAAGAAATCTTAAAAGCTGAACGAATTGACCAAGACGATTCACAGGACTTTAGCGATTTAGGGAGAAAATGGAGAAGCGCTCTCGCTCAATTAGGTTTTGTAATTCAGCATCTCACAAGAGGACATCAAAAAGGAATAGACCCTCAATATAAAGATTTCATCAAAGAACATCCTGATT
Source organism: Deltaproteobacteria bacterium (assembly GCA_019314185.1). Next base: position 4,612 of record JAFCZU010000301.1, read on the forward strand.
TTTCGTGGATACCATATGAAGTGACCCCTAACGGAATCAATCTTATCAATGCCAATACAATACCCGCACAGCAAGAATGTTTTTTAAGAGCTTTGGCGGCATACAGAATACCATCTGTATTTGAACTCCGATATAACTTTGAACAATTTTCACCTTTACGCCATGTTCTTGAGATCCTGATAAATCTCGAAAACAAAAAAGTTGAGCCAGTGATTAAATTTTGGGAAATGGCAGTTTTGCAATTAACAACTCCCGAAAACGGTTACGAAAACATCACAAACAACGTCCTCAAATACAGAGAAGAAAGAAAAAAGAGTGCCAACAAAAAAAGATTCGATCAGAAAATGAGGCTAAAAGCAACAAGCGGCAACACAACAAGGGCAAGAACTCTTAAAGATTACGCCGACTTAAATATTCGATATCTTAAAGCCACAGGTCTGTTTCAATCTTCCGGCAGAGGGATAGCAATTTTACCGGAAAAACGCATCCTGGTTGAAAAACTCCTTGAAGATAAATTGATAGCTTATGACGACAATACATATATAAAAGAAATATGGACAGGGGCCGTATTACCAACTGATAACAGAGAAACAGCTCAAATTGTTATCAAATCATTGGTTGATAATATCAAAAAATTCGGTGAAGAAATTTCTTTCCCGAAACTTGCAGATAAAACCCCTCAAGAGCTCTCAAAT
>JAFCZU010000302.1 GCA_019314185.1 Deltaproteobacteria bacterium
GAGCTTGCCTGTTTTTTTCTCTAATTCTTTAACCCTCTGTTCCGACTGTTCATAGGTAAGTTTTGTGGCCATTATGATCACCTAATTACAAAAAAGCTTACAATATTGTCAGTTACGAGGTTTTGCTTCCCTTGTTCGAAAAGGGATGCTGTTCAGCCGCCGGTTTTTTAGCTTATTTGGTTTGTCCCTTCATTAAGCCATACTCCTCACCCATAAGAATATGCTTATAGATATCTTCAGTATCCTGGTCTGGATCAGATTTTGTGGCTGTTTTATCTGTTTTCGGTGCCGTGATTTCAAACCCGGAGCTTTTCTGGAAAAGCATTACGAAATCAGACCCCCCGAACAGGAAATTACCGAGCATGTCGCCTTTGTTATAAGTGCTTCCCACTTGGACATTATCCTCAAAATTGACAGAAGACACATGGGCCATACCCATGGGAATAAGTGCCACCAGTCCATATTTTCCCGTATCCACTATTACATAACCACGGGTCTGAGAAAACTGCCAACCTGTGGAGTCAATGGGAACATATTTTTCTTGCTTTGGATTCCAGTCCACCTCCAGAGCAACATTCTCCGATATGATCTTCTTTTCTTTAATTGTTCCACCAACAGCAAAATGATAACGGTGGTAATCATTTACATTCAGAAAAGTATGAGTGAGTACGCCATTGGCAAAGGCATCCTTGTACTGACTTTTCTCACCAAGCAGATCCTTGATGCTGTAATAAGTCACAAGCTTGACCCTTAACCCGCCATCTACTCGAATATTTGAATTCTCATCAATTGCCCATACTCCTTGAGGAACGGAATCGGCTGGCGAGACAACGACAGACGAATCACTCGGCGAAGCAATGGGCCGTGCATCAGGCGACTTTAAATATCTGGCGAAAAAATCATTAAAGGTCTTCCAGTTAGATGGGGACTCATACCACCCTTTCTGCAAACTGAATTTGGGATCGTTATAAATCTGCTGGTAAATCTCTTTATTCCATGACTCTTTAGTATCAAGGTATGTTCCCCAAGCGTTGGCAAAATTGCGTAGCCAAGAGGAAAAAGGTGAGTAGTACTGAATCGCATTTTTGTAGAGGCCTTTTCCTTTTAATTCACCCAGGGGCTGGTCAACCAGAAAATAGAAGTAACAAATACCTTGCAACATCTGGTCACGTACAGAACTAGACGGACCGCTAAGTATCTCCTGAGGAAGGAGCTTTGATGCTTTGTCTATGAAATCATAATAGTCCTCCAAGCTCTGAACAGGATTCGTTTTCGAGTCGGGATTGATTTTTTTAGCTTTTGCTATGGATGCTTTCAACATGTTCCGGATTGCCGGATTTTTCTCCACCAAATTTATGAGTTCCCGAGTTATCGGCTTATGACCATCTTCCTCTGCAAAGACTGCGCCTGCAGGAAGAATCATTCCTGCCAATATTATTATGGCTAAACTAAATTTCATCCTACAAATTATCCTTTGCATTTATTTGACCTCCTGTGCTGGTTAAGTGTTAACAAGAAAAGTTGATACGCGGTTTTACTCATGCTTTTTGATTTCACCTCCCTTTCATGCGTTCTCTGTTCTTATGATAATGAGAATTGCTTTTACAAGATCATGAAATGTGTCCGTAAATACCGTTTCAAGTCTACTCCGCGGGTTTGTTTTTTGGTTTTTGGTAGGTTGTCGGACCGTTGGGCCATTCCGACCTATCATACCAATCTTCAGGATAACCGACTTCCTGGGCCATTTCTCCAGGCGCGTTGATATAGCCATCGTCATAACGGGCTACAAGAGTCCAGGCAAATTCCCACCAGTCTTTCACAACCTGGCTGGCCTGCGTTTCGCAGTATGTGGTAAGCAGTTGCTGCGCCTTTTCCGGGTCTTTTTTATAAAGAGCAAGCGCCTGCTCATCCATCTTCTTGATGCCTTCAATTTCAGCGTGTTCTATTTCATCCTGTTTCTTCTGAATATCTTTGATTATATAGCTGTACTTCAGACCCGCCCAATTGGCCACGAAGTTGAAGGCCCACCAAGCGCTTTTCTGGCTGAAGGTTGTGGTGTCACACGTGTAATATGGCGCGGCAATGCTTGTGACCCCAACGTAGAAGGGCACATAGCAAGTGCTCATCGGCTCATCCGGACCGAACCAGACAAGGCCCCCGATGGGATCCGGCAGCCAGCCGCGTGCCTGGCAGACATAGCTATACCCACAACGATAGATGGAAATCGGACGTTCCCACGCGCCTTTCAGCTTGGCATTCGGATCTCCGGTATCGCCCCCGGCGTCCATGGCGCCGGGGTAGCGGTAGGGGCAGCCAAAAGGCCCTGCAGTTACTCCTTTTGACTGATCAAACTCAGTTCCCTGATAGTAATCGCGGTACAGACTCATAACGTCACGGACGCTGAGTTTCTTATCTGGTTTAATAGAGAATGGATATTCTTTCGAATAGCCGTCTTTGACCCATGGCGATTTTTTCAGCGAAGGTGCAATCCGCTCCTGCAGACGCCAGACCCGGCGCAGTGAGTAATAGGGATGGCTGTATTCTCCTAAACTTACGGTTCGCAGCCAGTCCAGCTTACCGTCTTCTGGTTTCCACCATCCATGTTTTTCGGCAATGGTATGAAGGTTTTTAGAATAAAGCATATTGGGGTCATCCGGGTCGACTTCGCGAATACGCAGTTCATTTGCAGCCACAAACACCTCGCCGTCACGCACCTTTTTTGCCACCCAAAGGCCGCCTGTGCCTTCAGGACTGGGTGCCATTTCTATGACCCAGCCTTCTTCCGTATCCCCGATGGGCAGTGTTTCGCCCGTGCCGTAATAGCCATAGGTCTCAATAAGATGGCCAATCAATTCAACCGCTTCGCGTGCCTTTGTACAGCGTTCCGCCGCTACGCGGCTTAGTTCGGCGCTGTAGAAAATAAGTTTGCCAGGTACTGGTTCAGGTTGGATTTTGGTTCCGTCAGTGCACTCGCTAAACATAAGTTGATGTTCGTTCATGATGGCGTAGCTTCCATCGAAGTATGCATAGGTATGTGCGACTTGCGGAATAGCACCAAGCGGTATGTTCTGCGGATGATTGGGATCGATATAAGTCGGGCCCCGGTGAGTGCCCACATAACGGCGCAGTACATACCCGTGATATTCCGGTCTCTCGCCCAGCGATGCAGCATCGTAGTATACAGGCCGGAGTGATCCGGGTTTGTGATCTGCGGCCGGCACATAGACCAGGCGCTGATCAAACAATTCGCTGTCGTCCGAATGCGCGACAATGACCGAGCCGTCCTGTGATGCCCCCTTGGTAACGAGCATGGTCGTGCAGGCCGATGCCGGTATAAAATACATCAGGTTTAGGATGAGCGCTGTAAGGATCACATTCTTCATAGTAATGACTCCTTTATGAAGTCCCAGGACAATGTCTGGGAACCAGATGAAAAAAAACAGGTTCCTTCGAGTCAGCCACAAAAAAAGCCGGTTTGCCATCCCATGCATACCAGCGGGATAACAAACCGGCTTTACTGTTTTTGACCCAGGATACCAGAAACTCAGTTTCATAACGCGGTCCTATAGGCACGATAACACCCGGATTTCTTAATCTAATACTTAAACAGTCTTGTTTCTACATATTTCTTTATGCCGAACGACACAGCTTTGAGACATTGGATTTAAATTCTACATTAATTTGAACATAGCGCACCTTCGGGCAAGCTGTTAAGCCGTTAAGCTTACCGGCAAAGAGCTATAAAGCATTATTGCAGACTGATGGTTTCTAACCTATTAATAAGATTGACTAAAAAATGGAAATTTCTATACTATTATATTAAATCTTAACACCTTTGCTGTTAATTGTCAAGATTTTTTGTAACTTTAGCCTAAAATACGTCCAAGTAGTTTAGTCCGGCTTGCGGGACATCCTTGATATGTTGATTACTTATTTTGCAGTAGTTTTAATTTGTTTTCTTTTGCAATTCTTTCACCGCGGGTTGCGGATTGGCTTGCTGTAGGTTGAGATATTTTTAAGCTTTTTGATAATTGTACCATACTCATGCCAAGTTCCCTTGATGCCCAAAAACATAATAAGCTTCTCGCATGTACCTTATGGGGCTGTCTGCCTGATGATAATACTTCAGCTCTATTCATTCCTAACACTTGTGCAACACGATCAACGACTGTATCAAAATCGTATCCAACGGATTTTAATAAATATCTTCGATCGAATTCATCCTGGCATTCTTTTAATACAGTTTCAACAAAATCGCTGTCTCCTAAAATCCTCTCATCACCTTTCATATAC
>JAFCZU010000303.1 GCA_019314185.1 Deltaproteobacteria bacterium
TAAACTTTAGTTAGATGGGACTTGAGCTATTACGACTCTCACCCACTGGGTAACAATAACCAATTTCATAGGATTTCTCCCAATTCCAAGGTCTCGGATTTATCTTGGCACGAGAATGAGTTTGTTGGAAAAATTGTGATTATACATGGGATTTACAAAGGCCTGACCCATTGTTTTCGATTCAATGACATCCCCCCTTTGCTAAAAAGGGGGATATGTTGATCAGACACAAAATTCATCGCGAACGTTCATCGAATTGACATTCATGACGTTAAACTAAGCGACCATACTGACGACTTTAGATAGCAAGCTTAGTACCTTTGCTATTTTATTAATAGTTTCTGCAACTTTCCCTAAGTCTTTAATAGCTTCCTTTACGGCGTCATGTGCAACCTTTATTCCAACAATAACTTCATTATACTCAGGAGTAGCTTTATCAACGTTCCCATCAATGAGTTTTTGCAGTTCTATTGCGATATCTTTCTGCTTAGCTCGCAATTGATCTATTTTTATAACGTCACTCTCTGCAAGGATCAACTCCGTAATATCATCAAGTAATTTTGGTAAATCTTTACCTATAGTCATATCTAATATCTCCTTTTAAAATAAGCCTGATAAATCAGGTAACTACATAGCGCGGTATAGCCGCAACTGAATTTTAAATTATTAAAATACCTAACCATTTAATTATTCATTTTCATCTTGTCCAAGAACCTTGATTAAATCAATAATCTCTTTTACTGACTTGCTATAATCCTTTATATTATTGATAGATATACCCTCTTTCTCCAATAAACTATCATTCAACGTTTCATTAGCTGATTTCATATTTGTTATCGCAATTTTCAGGTTTGCGGCAATTGAATCTACACGGTCACGGTTAGCCTGTATCTTTTTATATATTTCAACTAACTCCAAGCGAGTAAGGACTTCCTTATGGTCGTTATTAGAAGCAGAAAATGATCTTTTTACTGCAGCTATTGCGAGATCACCGGTTGATTTATATTGTGTTAATAAATTTGCAGCACTCAAATCAAATTCCTTACTTAACAAATCGCATAGATGGCCTATCTGTTCCTTTGTGGTGCCGACTATATCCTTTACCGCTTTCGCTTTTTTTGCTTCAACAATCATACCGCCCATTTGGTAAACCAATTGGCCTAATGCCTCAGACTGTTTAGCATCCAACTTTCTATCACCAGTAGGAAGCCCATTAATACTTGCGACAAAATTTTGTGACGCGTCCTTTAATTCCTCATCCTGTGTCTCTTTTACCAACGATTCAAGAAGTTTTCCATAGGTCTTAAGTACCTCGACCGCCTGTATCCTGACCTTAACGTTCTCAACATCAAATTTTTGATCTAAATCATTAAGCTTAGCTTGACCAGCTTCTTCTCCGACCGCAGCAAGGCGATAAGTGTTCATCATAATCGTCTCGTTGCGCATCTGCACTAATTCATTAGATGTTACTTCCGCTAAGACCGTAGTAGCGCTACTGAAATTTGCGGCGTTTTTTCTCTGGTTTTCTGTTAGACTGCATCCCATCTGAAATAGTAAACATAAAACTGCAATAGTGCCTAACGCAAAGCTGTGCCATCTTCTTTTAACCCTCATTTAATTCTCCTCATATTTTATTTTTACCAGGTATGGAGCATTTCATGCTCCGATATAATAGTTACAAAGATATCTTCTTTCGAATGATTAAAGTTAATTTCAAACAATATCCCTTCTATTTCTAAGTACTTATAATTGTCACCTCCCTTCATCAAAAATATATTTTTTAAAGATTTTAATATGCGTAATCCAAATGATTGGTTATGGATTTTAATCTACACTGAAATACATCCTTACGCTCTTACGCTTCGTTCTGGCAACTGCTTCTGACTTTAAAAGTTTAGCTTCGTTCTTACGACTCCACTTTGGTTTGCAGTTTTGCTTTTGATCTTGTTATTGCCTTACGTTTTGCTGTTGAGTGTTTAGTTTACTTCACTCTTTTTACGTTCTCCGTTACTTTTATAGCTACACTGCGCTCTTGACTTTGCTCTATTATTGCTGCGTTTTCACTATTCTATTAAGTTTTTTGATTCGTAATTACTCTTTCCAACGTCTTTCCAAGTTTCGACTCTGTTCTTGCCGGTTCACTCTGCTTTAACCTTTTTTCCTACCTTTACAGTTTCGCCTTATTTTTTACGTTTCGCTTCTGCTTTTCTTGCTTTCCGGATTTATTTTCCCTTTGTTTCCGATGGACAACGCCCAGGATGAGGTTAAGGGGTCAAGTCTACTTTTGACCCTTATTAATTTTGAGCAAGGGTCAAAAGTAGACTTGACCCCTCTTGACCCCTTCATCCCCCTCGCGGGAATCCCAACGATTCGGATTTATCTGGACACGAAAATGATTTGTTAGGTACGTGGCTAATAAATGGAAGCTTAGTCGCGTATTAGGCTTTATGAAGCATCTTCAGCAAGAACCCCATCACCTTCGCCGACAGGCTCTGCTCCTGTCATAAGGTGAAAGAGATTGGGATTTGCATCATACCAGCCGAATCGTATCGGTTTCTCGTTGCGTAATAGATCTACGATCATTTGCATTTGCTGATAGTCCATGTGGCCATAGAAGCGCTGCCCATATGTTGTAGGGGCTGAAGAATTGGGCAGGGGACCGTCTTTATGGAATTTTAAAGATGCATAAAAACCATCTCCCATTAGCTGCACGCCTCCGTAGTAACGTTCACCACCTACCGATGCCTTATAGGTTTTGATTTCATACCATTTCCAAGCCATAGAACACCTCCATGATAATTTGATAAGTATTTAATTAAGCAAAAGAGTTAATTGGTAACGCTTTGAAAAAGGTTATATTATTTAAATAACCTCTTTCTTAGTAAAACATTACACGCACCTAACATTATATATGACTCTGTTGATTTACTATCATTTCAAAGTCAAGGTTGGAATCGATAAGAACTTGCTTTTTTGAAGACAGGACATAGCAAAAAGACTTATTGACTCTACTCAACTGAATTTTGAGCACCTTGCTGAAACTAAACAACCCTCGTCTATAAGACGAGGGGTTTAAGAGGGGTCGATTGGAAATCGACTGTCATCAGTGACAGGCTCAACTTCCTGCTCCTCAATATATTTCTGAATCATCTCGTCAGTAATATTTTCAGAGCTGACAGCCCGTTATTATGTCGATCTCATGTTCCAGTACAATCTGTCGCAAGACGTCTCTGGCGCGAATTGCCACCTGATCAGTCAGAACTCCTTTTCGATATTTCGGAATCCAAACTAAGTGTACTTTGATATCTGTTTTTGTATGGGCTCCGAGTTTATAAAGTCGCATAGCGACAACTATAACCTTTTCTTCGCCTAAAGGCGAGGGGTTTCAACCATCCCCGAAAGGGACACTAAAGATATTTTTCCGTTTCTTGGGGTTTTGGCAAATACCCGACTAAAAAGTCTGCTGTTTTGGCTACCAACAGAACACCCAACGTCCTCTCAGGAGCAAGGTATGTAAGTTTTGAGGGGTTTCTTCCATTGGGCACTCCTGGCTGAAGTTTAAAAGATGAATGGACTTGTGAATCATTTACCAAGAGAATGCTACCCAATTCAATGGGGTGAATACTGTATTTTGGAGGAAGAAACTATGTATTTACAAGGCGGCAAAACTGCTCTACGGCAAGGAGGTTTATGGAGCCTTGTACTGATAACCTGGAAAAATAGATTTGTGTGTGCCCAGCGGAAGATACCCGATTTCGTCACAAACAAGGATGTCCGGTGATTGATAGAATTGGAGCTTTTTCAACAGAGAATGGTCTGCCTCTGCAGCGATCAGATGATTGATCATATCCGTTGCGGTTGTGAAGAGTGTTTTGATGCCAGCCTTGCGTTGCGCCATAGGCAATGCACTTGGCCAGAAAGCTCTTGCCGACTTCCAGGATTACCAATCAGCATGATGTCCTTCTTCTGTTTAATAAACTCCAGGGACATAAGGTTCAGAATTCGTGTTTTCTGTTTTATTCTTGAAATTGTAACCACCGGTCAAAGAACTGGCCAAAATCACCAAATAAAAACCAGCCACTGTAATGAAAAGACAAACCAATACCCCCTGAGAGTCCCCGCAAAAAAAAGCGACTCGTATAAGTCATCAGAAAATGTTTTTGTCCATTTTTGTAAATATTCGGCCAACCCTTTTTTAAAAAACATTAAAAAAGTTCGGGACACGTTTGAATTAATCTGATATAAAGAGAAGTATGAAATATGCTTCTCAAAAACAATTG
>JAFCZU010000304.1 GCA_019314185.1 Deltaproteobacteria bacterium
TCTAAGTGCGCTTACACATTCGACGGAAAAATCAACAGCATCCAGGGTAATATCTCGTAACAGACGACCCACTGTCTGTGTTGGATTGCCTGTCTATAATGGGGGCGATTTATTAAGTCAGGCGATTGAGTCTATTCTGTCTCAAGATTTTCAAGATATCGAATTGATAATTTCTGACAATTGTTCGACAGATAATACAGAAGAAGTATGTTTAAAATATCGAAAAATGGATAAAAGGATAAGGTATCATCGTTTTGAAGAAAACTTGGGGGGGGCAATCAACTTTAAAAATGTGTTAGGACTTTCAAGTGCCTCCTACTTTATGTGGGCATCCCACGATGACATGCGTGAACGGGCATTTATTGCTAAGTGCTTGGAGAGGATAAAATCAGATCCTTCAATAGCTTTGGTTTACCCCCGAACAAAAGTGTTGGATGTAAATTCTAAATTTATTGGTATTGCCAAGGATCATATTAATGCTGATCAAGATAATCCTATAGAAAGATTCAGGCATCTAATATGGGAAATAGGCATGTGTAATATGTTCTACGGCCTTTACAGGACAAATATACTCAAGAAAGTTCGAGCATGGGATAAAACATTATTTGGCGACAATATAATTTTAGCTGAAATAGCCTTATTCTTAGGTAAGATTGTGCAAATAGATGATATCCTTTTTATAAGGAGGTTAACAAGAAACTATAATTATAAATCTCTGGATGAACGGTATGAACAGCTTATTTACGAAATTGAGCCTAAATTGTTTTTGGATGGTATTACCTTGCCCCATTGCAGGTTGACATATGCCAATATTGAATTGATTAATTATGCAGAAATTGAAGACTCAGAAAAAGATTTTTTAATGAATGATACTTTGAAATGTTTTAAAACAAGATTTGGTGACAAGATGAAATACGAAATAAACAGGGCTATTGAATTAATTAATAAAGACTATTTTTATTATACTTGGAACAAAAAACAAACAGCCAGCTGGAATTCAGGCAATTTAAGAACAAATGATTATTTTCATATAAACAATTTATTAAGGCGATTGAGAGAGGCACTTTTCATATTTCCTGAACGAACTGATTTAAAAGATGTTTATGAAATATGCCTTGAAAAAGTTTTTAGTTTTAAAACTATATCATCATAAATAATATTATTTTATAATGTACTCATACTTTTGGAGAAATCTCTGATGAAAGTCGTAATCTTATGCGGCGGTCTTGGAACCAGGCTTCGTGAAGAGACGGAGTTTCGTCCTAAACCTATGGTCAACATCGGGGATCGGCCGATCCTCTGGCATATTATGAAGATCTATGCGGCTTATGGATATAAGGATTTTGTGCTTGCCCTTGGGTACAAGGGAGAGATGATCAAGAATTATTTCTGTAATTATGAGATTATGAACAATGATGTTACCCTTGAATTGGGAAAACCGGAAAAACTATGTATTCACCAGAAGCATGAAGAGAACGGGTGGAAGATTACTCTGGCCAATACAGGGGAAGAGACACTGAAAGGGGCGCGTTTAAAAAAGATTCAAAAATATATCACTGAAGATATCTTTATGATGACTTATGGTGACGGAGTAGCAGATATAGATATTAACGCACTTATTTCTTTTCATAAAAGCCACGGAAAGATAGCTACCCTTAGCGGGATTAATCCTGCTTCACGTTTTGGCGAGCTTAAAATAGATGGGGATCGGATTGAAACATTTAGAGAAAAGCCTGAAAATGATGACGGTTTTATTAGTGGAGGTTTTTTTGTATTGAACCGGGCAGTATTTGACTATCTTTCTGAGGACGATTCCTGTGATTTCGAGATAGGGGCTTTGGAAGAGATCGCCAGTCAGGGAGAGCTGATGGTTTACAAACATAAGGGTTTCTGGGCCTGTATGGATACACTGAGGGATACGGAATATTTGAATAAGTTGTGGGTTGAAGGCAAGGCAGTGTGGAAGGTGTGGAAATAGGTAGTTGGTAGAGAGCTAAAAACTATGTTTGAAAATGTGTATAAAGGTAAAAAAATTTTTGTCACAGGTAATACCGGCTTCAAAGGGTCTTGGCTTTGTTTTTGGCTCATGAAACTGGGAGCCAATGTTTGTGGCTATTCTTTGAATCTGCCAACCGATCCCAATCATCATGAAATCCTGAATCTTGATTTTGAGACGCTTTCTGGCGATGTCCGTGATTTAAAAAAACTTCAGAGAAGTATTGAAGCTTTTCAGCCGGATATAGTTTTCCATATGGCAGCTCAATCTCTTGTTCGGAAATCCTACCAAAGCCCGGTGGAGACCTTTGAAAGCAATGTTATCGGAACGGTTAATGTTTTTGAAGCTTGTCGAAAAGCAGATTACGTAAGGGCCATTGTGAATATCACCAGTGATAAATGTTACGAAAATCAGGAATGGATTTGGGGTTACCGGGAAAATGATCCAATGGGCGGCCATGATCCTTACAGCGCATCAAAAGGATGCGCGGAATTGGTCACTGCCAGTTATCGGAAATCATTTTTTCCACTCGAAGAGTATCAGAAAAGTCATCAGACCCTCGTGGCAAGCGCCAGGGCCGGCAATGTCATTGGTGGCGGAGACTGGGGAGATAATCGGCTTGTTCCCGATATCATGCGTGCTGCCGGCCAAAATGAAAAAGCTATTATTCGTAATCCACAGGCAACACGCCCCTGGCAGCATGTTTTGGAACCATTATCGGGATATTTGCTTCTCGGACAACAATTGTTTGAAGGTAAAAAGGAATTTTCTGAAGCGTGGAATTTTGGCCCGACCGATGAAGGTAATAGAAATGTGCTTGCAGTCGTCAGAGAATTACAGAAACATTGGTCGAATATTGATTATCAGATCAAGGCCGATAAAAAAAATCCACATGAAGCCAATTTGTTGAAACTGGATTGCTCAAAGGCGTATGCTAAACTGAAATGGGAATCGGTATGGAATAGTTCCGATACATTTGTGAAAACCGTGCAATGGTACAAGATGTATTATGAATCAGGGCGTGTTTGCAGCGAAGAGCAATTGGCAGAATATATAACTGATGCAAAGCACAAGCAGATATCATGGGCGGTGGAATGAAGATCAAACCAATTCCTCTTCAAGATGCCTTTGTTATTGAACCGGAACCTTTTATGGATGACCGTGGAGTATTCGCTCGTGTATTTTGCCAGAACGAGCTACGGAACATTCTTCATGATAAAAATATCGTGCAGATCAATCATTCCATTACCAGACAAAAAGGCGCTATTCGTGGAATGCATTTTCAGCGGCCTCCCAAGGTAGAGATCAAGATGGTCAAATGTCTTTGTGGTTCCGTGTTTGATGTGATTATTGATTTGAGAAAAGCCTCATCCACTTTTTTAAAATGGCACGGAGAAAAACTCTCTGCTGAAAACATGAAAATGATGTATGTTCCGGAGGGTTTTGCCCATGGTTTTCAAGCCTTGGAAGAAAACACCGAGCTTCTTTATTTGCATACAGAATTTTACAGCCCTGAAAATGAAGGGGCACTGCGCTATGATGATCCCAAAATCGGAATAAAGTGGTCTTTGGAAGTAGCAGATATCTCGGAGAGGGACAAGAATCATCCATTGTTGGCTGAAGATTTTCAAGGCATCGAAATTAAATTAGCCGCAGAAAGACGCTGATAAACGCAGATAGAATAAAAAAGTAAGGATCATACTATAATTATGAGAGGAGAGTATAATGCAGATTAACGCAATCATTGAACATGACAAGGATGGTTTTTTTGCCTATGTTCCTTCCCTTAAGGGGTGTGTCAGCCAGGGAGACTCTCTGGAAGGAGTATTAGAGAACATTAAAGAGGCCATTGAACTATATTTAGAAGATATCGGCGATGAGGAAAGAAATACGATAACGAAAAAGTCCTACATTATCGCACCGATAGACGTTGGTGAAGTGCATGCCTGAAGCATTACCGAAGTTGACCGCTAAAGAGGCTGAAAAGTATCTCCTGCGCGCTGGATTCAAACTGTCCAGGCAAAAGGGAAGCCACCGAATCTATCGTAAAGGATCTCACAGGATGGTGCTGCCGTGGCACCAAGGCAAGATACTGCATCCAAAAATTATCAAGGAACTTTTTGATGTGCTGCGATAAAAACCGTCTGCGTTTTTGCGTGTTTCAGCGGCTAATTTATTGAGGTCTCTATGAACTGCCGATTTTGCAACAATCTGCTCACCCATGTATTTATTGATCTGGTCAACTCTCCACCTTCTAATTCCTTTTTAACGAAGGA
>JAFCZU010000045.1 GCA_019314185.1 Deltaproteobacteria bacterium
CTGAAAAGCCGTGGCTTTAATTTTGAAAAGGTCGCTGAGAGAGTTTCTTCACTATTCGATCTGGAGAAGGATTATATAACCGGAAGAGGACGGCAAAGAAACAGGGTTCGGGCCAGGGACTTACTCTGTTATTGGTGTGCGATTGAGCTTAGGATTTCAATGGCGGATTTATCAAAAAGACTTGATATAACACTTGCTGCGGTTAGCTACGCAGTAAAAAGAGGAGAAAAGATAGCGAAAGAAGCAGGTTGTCATCTAAACGATTGAGTTATTTGAGTATTTAAGGATGTCCCCATCAGCGGTTAATAGCGCAACCATTTCTAATATGCAGCCTGATTATTTTTAGTGACGGCCTTTTCTTGTAAATATGCTTCAAACTGTACTCGTAAAGATGACGGAATATTAAGCGCTGATAATCCCAAGACACGTAACCATCCAAATCGCTTTTTAATTATCTTTCTATGATTTGTCTGTTTTTGCTTTTTTTATTTTCCAAATATTCCCTTAAGTTTGTCGGTTGTGGACTTTACTTGCTCTTTGGCGCTTTGGCTGGTGTCTCCCAGTTGCTTTTTGGCCTCCTGGGTCATGGCCTGAGCGTCGGCAGTTAATTTTTTGAGTTCTTTGTTAAGAACATCGGTTACTGCCGGAGACGTGATTCCTGCGTACACTGCGGCAAATATCTCTTTAAATGCTTCTGCAGGAGATGCACCGTCTTGGCCCACATTCCTGAGATGAATGTCAGGCAAATCGGCGCTAAGTGTTTTTTCACCAAGCACCGACATGATTAAGTTTACCTTTCCGTTTCTCAAAATAAAATTTTTGATCAGAATCTTTTTACCTTCAGCTTTTTCCCCTTTCTCAGCGGGCTGTGCAGTGGTATTGTCCGCTCCGATAGTTTTTTTCACGTTGTTCATAATACTTTGAAAATTGTCCGTGCCGCGAATTTTTTCATAAGTGATTTCAGGGGCAACCACTTCGATCTTATCAATGATAATCGTATTTTTGATGAGCGATTTTTCATCCACGTTCAGATGAATAGAGTTCACGCTCATAGCCTGTGGAGATTTGAATCCATCGGGATTTCCCAACAAGAAATCTTTGAGTTCGGCCTCTGCGGATAAAAGGGAAATATCGACATCCCCCAATTTTACCTCGGTCCTGGTAATTTCAGGGCCGTAAGTATTGACTGCACTCTTAATTATGGGCCCAAGATTGGACAGTCCGATAACCAGCACAATTATGATGACGGCAATAAGAGCGCCGCCGCCTAAAAGTATCCATTTTTTCATGTTCATCCTCCTTTTATCTATCTTTTCTTTAGTGCATGATGTAAATTTGACACATCATCATTAATGATTCTATATTTCCCGCCAAAAAACAAGGCATATTATTTTATCTCTGGCACTATTCTTTTTCATACGTTTTGAGCGAGTTCTTAGCTTCTCGTACCTGATTAAGTTGTTTTGGTTTGACCGTTTTAACCTTTTTTTTCTTGACACACAATTCAATTATCCTTAACTTTTGGCTTACTAAAAAACGAATTTCCAACATCTCAAAGGAACAATAATGAAAATCGCAATCACAGGCAAAGGTGGTGTTGGCAAGACTACACTTGCAGGTACGCTCGCCCGCATCTTTGCAGCAGATGGTTTTGCAGTTCTTGCAATTGATGCCGATCCTGACATGAATCTGGCATCTGCCATCGGTATCAAAAAACCACCTCTTCCACTCACAGAACACAGAAAACTAATCGAAGAACGGGCAGGCACAGGCATAGGAGGTATTTTCAAGCTGAACCCGAAGGTTGATGACATTGCTTGTCGATTCGGTGTGACCGAGCACGGTGTTTCCATGCTCACGATGGGAACCGTGGATAAAGGAGGATCAGGATGTATGTGTCCCGCCTCCTCGTTGTTGCGTGCGTTGCTGCGTCATGTGCTGCTTCGGGAACAGAGCGTTGTGATTCTTGATATGGAGGCTGGTATTGAGCATCTCGGACGCGGAACTGCCAGCGGGGTTGATCTGATGATTGTAGTAGTCGAGCCTGGAACCAGATCAATCGAGACAGCGGCACGAATACGGAAATTAAGTGAAAAAATCGGAATTGGAAAACTGTCTGCTGTAATTAATAAGGGAAACGAACGCAATATCGACGCAATCAGCGAAAATCTGGATAGGCTCGGAATTTCTGTGGTTGGCACAGTTCCTTATGATGAGAATCTGATACAGGCAGACATTAATAACCGAGCACCGTTTGATGATGGTGGCGATGCAGTTATGGCAATTGAGAGAATAAAGGATGCGATTCTGGCGTCGACATAACTGAGAATTGTCGACGTACGGATAATTAGTAATTGTTCACGGCTTGAAATTTGAAACTTGAGAGAGATTAAAATAGAAATTGGAAATCGGGAAGAACAGTACACGTACAGCGCAGGCGCTTGCGCCGCGTGAAAGCATGAACGTTTAGGGCTCGCACAAAAATAACTTTACATTTTAAGCGCTGATGCATCAAGCCTGACTGCGTTGCGAAAGCTCGAAATATGCTTGATATTCCTGCACTTTCGCGCTTTGTCAGCCTGACGCCTCAACACTTAAAATTGCCAACTTGTTTTTGTGCGAACCCTTAATCTTTATACAACCGCCTGCCTGCAGCCTTTTTCAAGGATTCTTTTGCGGTATACAATACTGTGAATTTTTCTTCCAGGGCATTAACCAGTTTTGACAGCTGGTTCCGTTCCATGTGCCGGATGCGAAAATAGACGTTTCTGTACCCTTCATCAGCCAGGTCATAACTTGTGAGTATACTCACAACCCGGCCGCCCATGCCGCGGATGACTTCCGCGACTTCATGCACCGATCCCGGTTTATCTGTCAAGCAGAGAGCAAACTGTGTGTCACCGCTATATACTCCGGTAATATGGATTAAAGCTTTAAATATATCTGTTTCTGTTATAACGCCGATTAAATTTTGTTGATCGTTTACTACAGGGAGCCCTGAAATCTTATTTTCGAGCATCAAGACTGCCGCAAATTCTATAGTCTCATTAGGTTTTACATAGATTACTTCTTTTGACATCAATTCCTTGACCTTAATCTCAGACAACAGATAACTTATTTCATAGATATCCAGAGTGGTTGCTTTTGATGGAGAAGCCTCTTTGAAATCCGTATTAGTAACAAGTCCAACCAATTTACCTTTTTTGACTACAGGGAGACGACGAATATTGTTTTCTTTCATAAGGACGGAAGCTTTCATCATAGAAGCTTCTTCTTCGATTGAAATCACCTCACCTGACATCCATCCTTTGACTAACATAATATTTTCTCCTTTGGTAATCGTTCACGGTTCAGAGGTTCACGGTTAAACTGATTTATGGGGTATAAAATATGCTTCCCTGAAGGAAAGCTTCAATTCTGAGTCCAATGCGGAATTTATTAGATTCTTATGATACATTTTCTTCTGTCGCTGCGAGGTACGAGCAGGTCAGAAACTCGTTTTTTAAAAACAATATCATAGAAATGATTAAGTTGTGTGTCAAGAGAAAAAGCGACATAATGTATTGTAGTTCAAGGTTATCCTGCTGTGGAAGGCTTGTGTGGAGAGGAGATGTCGGCCCACACTTTCACAGAGCGAAAAAGTAAGCGATTAGTATGGGGGAGAAACCTGGCAGCGTTGAATCTGTTCATGAATTCCTGATTTACATTTAATTCAAGATAGGTGATCCGGTCTCTGATATTATCGATTTCATCTAAACACTCACTCGATGTAAGCGCCATGGTTGCTCCGCCGATAGAGCTGTTATCCAGGGATTTATAACGGTTGATCGGCAGATCAGGAAGCATTCCGATAGAGATAGCCGATCTGGGATTGATAAAAGATCCAAAGGTTCCAGTTACATAAAATCTCAAAATGTCCTTAAAAGAGATTCCAACCGAAGATATAATGGTCTCAAGTATTGTATACATGGCGGCCTTGGATCTGATAAGACTGTCAATCTCTGCCTGACTTATAGTAAGGTCAGATCCTGTGGCTGAATCTTTTGCAGGTATCACCACAAGATGTCTGACGCCATCTTTTTTCTTTAATCTGCTGCCGCATATCGATGGCGCTAACTTGCCTTTGATATCGATCATGCCGCAAAGAAAAAGCTGGGCTGCAAGGTCTATCAGACCTGAACCGCAAATTCCTTCAGGCGGCATGTTGTCAATGGTATGTGCTTGAATATTATAAGTATCATGATTGATAACAACCTGATCAATTGCTCCGGGGCCAGCCATCATACCCATCGTGGTTACCCCGCCTTCCAAGGCGGGACCTGCTGCTCCGGCACACGCAACAAGCCAGTCTTTATTTCCTAATACAACCTCTGCATTTGTTCCAACATCAACCAGAATGGCTGTATCCTCTGTTTTGTTTAAGCCGGAAAACAGAATTCCCGCAATCAGGTCTCCACCAAAATAGCTGCCGACATTTGGAAAAATCAGAACTCTGGCCACAGGATTAACCTTAATTCCCAGCTCTTTTGCTTTTACAAGTCCGGGTCTGTTTATAACCGGAATGTATGGCTCACGTATTATCCAGTGAGGATTAAGACCCATGAAGAAATGGGTCATGGCTGTATTGCCGGCCACAGAAAGGGAATATATGTTATATGGCTTTATTTTACAGGAATCGCACAACCTTATGATCATTTGATTAAGGCCGTCGATAATCATTTTGTTGAGTTTATCCAGCCCTCCATTCTGGTCTGCAAAGTGTATTCTTGCCAATACGTCGGGTCCCACGGATATTTGAGGATTATCAAAAGATGTTTCAGCCTGAATCCGGCCTGTTGAAAGATCTACAAGACGCAAGACAATCCTCGTGGTGCCGAGATCAACGGCCAGGCCGCATATGGGACTTGTGTCTTGTGGACGTGTAATGCCTGTAACAAGCCACTTTCCCCGATTCTTGAAAAGGATGCACTTGACATTATATTCGCATTTCCTTAAAAGATCCGGCAATTTTTTTAATAAATGAAAGTCTATATCAACGCTATCGGTATTAAGTTGAGTTTTTAATTCTTCTATAAGCCGGTCTGCATCCGCAGTATTATTTTGCAGAGTCGGGGGAGTGATAGAAACATGTTTTATCCAGCCTGTATTTTTTTCGTTCATCATTAATAATAATAAAAGTCTCCAAAAGTTTGAATAAGAGCTAAGTTGAGCGATTAGCTCTTAGCAATTAGCGGATAGCTCTTATCATTCCGGGTGTTTACCAGTGATTCGATTTTCACCCATTGGATGAAATCTTGACTTTTAGCAATATGTTGAAATTATTATGCTAATTGCTAATTGCTAAAAGTTAATGGCTAATCGCTCATTTTAGGTAAGAATAAACTACGCATAAACCTATTGAATTGCAAATGGAATTTTGGAAAAGGAGGTGGCAGCATCAAGAAAAAACGGTTTTGCCTTATGGCATCCTTCCTGATTAGCCAAAAGTAGGTTACACTTTTAAGGGTAAAATATCTCAAAAAATACGATATGTGCGCATAGCTGACAGCTAATAGCCGGCATCCGTTAACGTTGAAGAAGTGTAAACTGCAAAATGAAGGATGCCTGTCTTTTATACAAAATTCTTGACACTATTTATAATGATAGTATAAAAAATACATAACACTTTAGTTGTTTTAAAGGTTTTTATGGCTTTTCCGCATCAGCGGTTTAAGCCTTTTTCATTCAGAAAAAACCATTCATTGATGCAAAATGTTGAAGAAGCAAAGTCTGATTCTAAGATGGTTTTAAGAGAATATGAGGGGGCAGGGTAGAGATAATGAGTATTAATATTGTTGAGAAGATCGATGATTTAATTAGGGTGAAGCACATACTTGTAAGTGTTTCAGACAAAACTGGCCTCGACAGGCTAATTCCGGAAATGCTCTCAATAAATCCTGAGATAAAAATATTTTCAACCGGCGGCACATACACCAGAATAAAAGAGATACTTGGTTCTGATTCCGCATCCTGCTTGACACAGGTGTCAGATTATACGGGGCAGCCGGAAACCCAGGGGGGGCTTGTAAAGACTTTGGATTTTAAAATATATCTTGGTCTTCTTACGGAAACATACAATAAATACCATCAAAACGACTTAAAGAGAACAGAGGCTGTTTCCATCGATATGGTGGTAGTTAACCTTTATCCTTTTAAGGAAACTATTGATAGACAGGATATAACTGTTGAACAGGCCAGGGGCAATATTGATATCGGCGGGCCATGTATGATAAGGGCATCTGCTAAAAACTTTTTAAGGGTAGCGCCGGTTGTCGATCCTTATGATTACGAAACGATTGTATCGGAGATGAAATCAAATAACGGACAAGTATCTTTGAAACTGCGTTTTGAGCTGGCTCAGAAGGCCTTTGAGCATACAGCCGCCTATGACCGGACTATCGCAGATTATTTGGGCGATAGAACCCTTGAAGATGTAAAAAGGTGTTATACCTTTTAAAATTATAGGTATCCTTTATCCTGTTGTGTATGCTTGTTGATGTTGGTTTTTTGCTCATTTGTTTTTAATATCGAGCCGCAGAACAAGGAACCGCAGAATTTCGAAGGTATCATTTCGATATTTCCCGCATGCCGTGGGAGAATGCTGGAAAAGTCACATTTTCGGAACTTTTAATGTATCCGTTCAAAGGTTGCGTGAAAAACGGTTCAACAGCCTTTCAAACAAAAGAAACTCAACCCTGAACCTCTGAACCGTGAACGCTTACCTTTTAATTAAGGAGATATAAATGGCAGAAGATCTTAAAAAAATGTACAAAACAATCATGGATGATCACTTTACGCCGAATATGGAAATCAGTTTTGTGGACAAGGATAAAAGGCAGACTCTTTTTTATGAAAAAGTTACCTGGACTATAGATAATGTTGAAAAAGGTTTAAGATATGGCGAAAATCCTGGTCAGGAAGCGGCGCTGTATAAACTTGTAAATGGCAATCTGGTTCTTGCAGAGACAGAAATCATACAGCCTGGCAAGTATCTTGCCTCAGATATTGAGCTTTTGCAGTCAGGCAAACATCCCGGCAAGACAAATTTAACTGATGCCGACAATTCCCTGAATATTTTGAGATACTTTAAAGACAAACCCACTGTTGTAATTGTAAAACACAATAATCCATGCGGAGTTGCCCAGTCTGACACACTTGAGGATGCCTATGTTAAGGCCAACAAGGCAGACAGAATTGCTGCATTTGGTGGTTGTATTGCTCTAAATAGAGCTGTTGATAAAGCAACGGCAGAAACAATTAACAGGCAGTATGCCGAGGTTGTTGTCGCTCCTGATTTTGAAGAAGGGGTTATGGATATTTTTGCAAAGAAGAAAAATCTCAGGGTAGTGAGAATAGGAAACATAGACAGGTTGACGGATTTTGTGGGGCAGAGATTTGTTGAGTTCAAGAGTCTGATCGATGGTGGTATTATTACTCAGTGGTCTTTTGTACCTGCTGCACGATCAAAGGGTGATTTAAAGATAGCCGAGTGCGAATACAAGGGGAAGAATTACAAAGTTAACCGGGAGCCAACCGAGAAGGAATATAATGATATGCTGTTTGGATGGCTGGTTGAGTCAGGAGTTACATCTAACTCGGTTATTTTTGTAAAGGATCTGGTAACAGTCGGTATTGGCACAGGAGAACAAGACAGGGTAGGGGTTGCCGAGATAGCGAGAGATAAAGCATATCGAAAGCTTGCTGACCGTTACTGTTTTGAGATGTATAAAATTCCTTATAATGAATTAAAAGACAAGGATAAAAAGGTAGAAATCGACAGCAGGGTTGTAGTTGAGAAGGGTGGACTGATTGGTTCTGTAATGGTCAGTGATGCGTTTTTTCCATTCAGAGATGGTATTGAGGTGGGTTTAAATGAAGGTGTTACTGCTGTAATCCAGCCCGGAGGATCTCTCAACGATTATCAGTCCATCGAAGCATGTAATGAGTCGGATGTTACAATGGTATATACAGGGCAGAGGAGTTTTAGGCACTAAGGGAGCGGAGAGCGGAGAGCAGGGAGTAGGGAGTAGGAAACGAGAGGAATTAGAAGGTGAGAAGGGATGAACGTCGAACATCGAACGTCGAATGATGAATAATGATATCGCTCCGCTCCGCAAATATGATGAATTCACACCTAAGAGCGTACTTCGATATTCATCTTTATCTTTTTTCTTTTCCATTCAAAATTCGATGTTGAACGTTCGATGTTCGATGTTCATCTTTTTCTCTTCCAGCTCCCAGCTTCCTACTCCCTGCTCTCTGCTCTCATCATTTACAATCCGGCGAACATTCTTCATAATGTTTTGCATTGATTTGCCGGGCGAGTTTAGAATTACTACAAAACGATATAATTCCCCTTTTTTATTTTTGATATAACCAACCCTTGTATTTATGCCTCTCAAGGTTCCTGTCTTGAAATACTCATTGTTTGAATGGCGCATTAGATTGTGGTATGGCTCGAATTCTTCTATGATTTTGTGCAGGTTGTCAGCGGACATTCTGTTTTCTCTCGATATTCCAGAGCCTTCAACAAGGCGGATGTTGTCTATATCAAGTACATTCTTTGCATAGGTTAAGGCCGCGAGGACGCCCTTGTCCAGCGTTCCGGGAGGGCCGAAAGCTTTTGCTCCTGTTGCAATGAGAATCTGGTTTGCCATAAAGTTGTTTGAATGCTCAAGTAGTTTTGAAATTGTTTGCTTTAAGGTAAATTGTGAAGTATAATAATAAATTAGGTTGTTTCTGTCTTTCCGAACCTTTCCGGTTCTTATCTTTCCTTTTATTTTAATACCCTCTTTATTTAAAAAATATTGAAAAAGATGGCCCGCATAAAGCGTAATTTCATTTTCAGCATGAGCAAGAACTATTCTTCCTTTGTCGAGACCGGACTGTTTGATTTTTTTTAAAGCAATCGGCAAAAGAGGTGTCTGGGGTTCGGCGCTTATAAAGGAGTTGTCTTTAAGTTTAAAATAAACAGTGTTGAAATTAACGCACAAGGCTCCATTCGGCGCATCATAAGGTTCTAATGAATTTGTCTTACCCGGAATTATTATCTTTCCAATAAAATAAGAGTCATCTAAAACAAGATCGTTGATCCTTTGATCCTTTATTGAAAGCTTGGCGCTTAAAGATTTTGGTATCTCCGCTAACACCTCTGATATCAAAAGCGGATCGCCGTACCCCTTTATTTTCAGATTTGCCTTCGTATCCATGTAGAATTCAGTTGTGAATCTGTAATCAGGGCCGAGATAATGAAGAGCAACAAGAGAGGTCAGTATTTTCAGAGTAGAAGCGGGAATCAGCGGTTTTTCAGCATTTTTGGAAAATATTATTCTACCCTGTTGGTTTGTAATAAACACCGCATCATTACTGCCGATATCATATTGGAGGGCTTGAAGCGCTTTGCTTATAGAGCGCTTTATTGGATGATTATTTTGAGCGCATTGATTTTTTGCCCATAAATTTTCCGGTTGCCAGGAAAGCAGAAGACAAATCAATAGCAGTAAAGATAAGAATTGCTTTACGCGGGTAAAGTTATACATCAATATCTCGTATCTTCGCAATAAATCGCTTTAATTAGGTATTATTTGACAAAACAGCAGCGTAACTATAAATTTAACATTATTTATTTTATATAAAATTCAATGGGGTGTCTATGAATATTTATTTTAATAAACTTCTCGCAATATTTCCAGGAGAGTCTGTATGTTTAAATGTTGCGTATAAGGCCGTTCTTGCAGTAGCAGGTTCATTTATTGTCTGGCTGATATTAAAAGGTATTCTTAATTGTATCCTGAAACGTATAAAAAAATATAAGTTTTTGCGTATTGATACAGAATTTTTTACAATTGCCCGCAGAGCAACTCTTTATGCTCTGGTGCTTGTAACAGGCACATATCTTATCAGAATTTTCAACATTCAATTAATCGAAAATGCATTCTTTGCTTTTTTGATTATGCTGCTTGCATCTCCTGTAAAAGATTTTCTTGTTATGCTTCTTAATTATATGGAAGATAATATTGCCGCGAAAACAGAGACCAAAGTTGATAATATTATTTTCGATCTGCTCAACAAATTCGCCGGCGTGATAGTTTATACAACGGCGATAATTATGGCTCTTGACATTCTGGGCGTAAATATAATGCCGTTTATTGCGGGCGCAGGCGTAGCTGGAATAGCAATAGGGTTTGCAGCCAAGGATACACTGTCAAACCTGATAGCCGGCATATTGCTGATTATTGACCGGCCATTTGAAATAGGCGATCGGATTGAAATATGGAACGCTCCGGTCGGAAGCGCTTCATGGGGTGATGTTATTGATATCGGTCTTCGTGCAACAAAGATAAAGACAACCGATAATATTGTAATAATCATACCCAATAATGAAATAATGAAACGAGATGTTGTGAATTACACTATTATTACTTCAAAGATCAGGGTAAGAATCGACATCGGGGTTGCATATGACGCGGATATGAAAAAGACAAAGGATATAATTATAAGGGTCGCCGATTCTACAGACTGGATTGCAAAGGACCCGCCGCCAAAAGTAGTTGTTAGAAGGTTCGGGGAATCATCGGTCGATCTTCAGCTACGCGTGTGGATTGATGATGCGCGAAAACGTATGGATACAATTTCCTATATTACAGATAAAGTAAAAGATGAGTTTGATAAAGAGGGGATTGAAATACCATATCCGAAAAGAGATATTGTCATAACGGATAAAAGAAAGGCGTCTGTCAGGTGTTAAGTGTTAGGTGTCAGGTGTCAGGTGTTAAGATGAAATATTTAATTGTTATATCAAACACCTGATACTTGACATGTTTCGCAAATAGCAATTTTTTGACTTTTCTTCTGGTTTTGTTTTTTTTCAAATAATTATGAGATACAAATACCTGATAGTTGTTTTGTCGGTTTTAATATTTTTTTCCTTTTCTGCCTGGGCTCAATCTGCCGTTAAAAAGACAACAGATCAACTGGGACGATCCGTTACCGTGCCTGATAATCCTCAGCGGATTGTATCTCTTGCGCCAAGTATCACGGAAATAATTTATGCTTTGGGGCAGGAACACCGTCTAACCGGTGTAACGAGGTTCAGCGATTTTCCTCCTGAGGCTGCAAAGCTTCCAAAGGTTGGTTCGTTTGTGCGGCTTGATCTGGAAAGGATTGTCGCCTTAAAACCGGATCTATGTATAGCTACAAAGGATGGCAACCCCAGAGCGGTTGTTGAAAGGCTGGAGTCTCTTCAAATACCTGTATATGTCGTAAATCCCAGGGATTTTGATTCTGTGATGGAAACAGTCGTGGAAATCGGAGCTTTCCTGAATGCAGGCAAAGAGGCGAAAACACTGGTGCAAAACATGTGTTCCCGGATTCAGCAGGTTGAGCGCCTGGTGGCAAAAGCCTCAAGCAGGCCGCGGGTTTTTTATCAGGTTGGAATTTTTCCCATTGTTTCAGCAGGGTCGAATACATTTATTCATGAACTTATTCTGTTAGCCGGAGGGGAAAATCTTGCACAAGGACCCGTTTCATATCCAAGGTTTAGCAGGGAGCAGGTTCTGGTCCTTTCTCCGGAGGTTTTTATCATCAGTTCCATGGCAAAGGGCGAAGTGTTTGAGCGTGTGAAAAAAGAGTGGAGCCGCTGGACAGGCATTCCCGCTGTCCGAGACCAGAGAATTTTTCTGGTGAATTCAAGCCTTTTTGACCGCCCGACTCCCCGCCTTTTAGACGGTCTTGAACTTCTTGTCAGGCTGATACATCCGGAACTGTTTGAGCCGGAACTATTTGAGGACGAACAGTGAATCTTAAAGCTCCATTTGTTCTAAAACGTATTGCGTGGGTTTCTTCCCTGTTTTTACTTCTCCTTTTAATGATCATATTTATTGGAATTTCCATTGGGTCGACAGGAAACGGAGTAAAGGCTGTATTGCAATCACTGTTCGGAGAAGGAATGGCCGGCTCCATGATGGATACCATTATCTGGCAAATTCGTTTTCCCCGTGTGCTTCTCGCAGCCCTGGTCGGAGCAACCCTTTCTCTCGGAGGCCTTGTTTTTCAGGCTCTTCTTCGAAACCCCCTTGCAGAACCATATATTCTTGGCATTTCAGGAGGATCTGCTATTGGCGCTATTATCGGCATATTAGCCGGATTGTCCCGTTTTCCGGGAGTCAGCTTTACCGCCTTTCTTGGAAGTATAGCCACGCTGCTTTTACTTCTGATAATGTCATCAGGACAATCTATTCTTAAAAAAAACACGCTGCTCCTTTCCGGTGTAATGGTGAATGCTTTCTGCGGCGCTATCATAATGTTTCTTGTTTCCATGACGCAGGATTCCAGGCTCCATAATATTATTTTCTGGCTCATGGGAGATCTTTCCATGAGCGATATCGGGCAAGTCGGAATACTTGCGGCAACACTTTTGCCGTGTTTTATCATTCTATTTCGGTATTCACACTCGATGAATCTCCTCCTTATGGGGGATGAAATGGCCCAGACCATGGGCGTAAACATAAAGAGAGTAACCACGATCCTTCTTATAACAACATCATTTATGGTTAGCTCAACCGTATGTCATTGCGGTCTGATAGGTTTTGTCGGCCTGGTTATGCCGCATCTTTTGCGGCTTATCCTCGGTCCTGATCACCGTGTTCTTGTTCCGGCCTGTATCCTGGGTGGCGGAGCGTATATGGTTGTATGTGATCTGCTGGCAAGGACTCTTCCTCGACAGGGGGAAATGCCCGCCGGTGTGATAACCGCCATGATCGGAGCGCCGTTGTTTATTTATCTTTTAAAAAGATCAAAGCGATGAAAAAAGCAGTTGAGATAAAAAAAATAAGTTTTTCATACAGCGAAAATGTGGTCTTGAAAAACCTTTGTTTTTCGATTTCTGAAGGCGAATTTTTTATCATAATCGGCCCAAACGGGTCAGGCAAGACAACCTTGATGAAAATAATTACAGGGCTCCTGAAGCCAAAACAGGGGAAACTGAAAATATTTGATCGCCATTTAAAAGATTATGCCCGAAAAGATCTTGCAAAAACAATTGCCCTTGTTCCGCAGATGACGTTGGTTGATTTTCCATTTACTGTTACCGAGCTTGTTCTGATGGGGCGTTCCCCACATCTAAGTACGCTTGGATTTGAGCAGGAAAAGGATCTGGAAATCGCCAAAAATGCAATGGCTCTCACAGACATTGAGCATCTTGCACATAGATCGTTAGACCGGTTGAGCGGAGGCGAGCGCCAGCGCGTTTTTATTGCCAGAGCCATATGCCAGGAACCAAAAATCATACTTCTTGATGAACCAACCGCCTCGCTGGACCTTGCGCACCAGGTAAAAGTAATGGATTTGATGGAAAAACTGAAAAAAGAAATCGGTTTTACCGTTATTATGATATCACACGATGTAAATCTTGCGGCTATGTACAGCGATCGTTTGCTTTTGCTTAATGCCGGAGAAATCGTCGGAATAGGTCAACCCGGCAGTGTGCTTACTTTTGAGAGCCTGGAGGAGGTATATAACTGCAAATTGCTGGTGGATGAAAACCCCTTTGGAAAATTTCCAAGAGTCATTCCTGTGCCAAAAAAGTTTATGAAACAGGTGTGAAAAGTCAGAGGTCAGAGGTCGGAGGTCGGA
>JAFCZU010000305.1 GCA_019314185.1 Deltaproteobacteria bacterium
TTGTTTCTACTAATTGTCATACAATTTGTTTTGTATTCTGATGACGACTCAAGTATAAAAATTAAATTCAAAGAAAATATATTTTTGATATTTAAAAGGAAGTATATCCAAAACTCGCAACATAACTAAACTCGCAACATAATGACCCTGATATCCAAGAAAGAATGTTCGATCCCTTTTTCACAACCAAGCCGAGGGAAACCGGAACCGGTCTCGGACTTTCCATAAGCTATGGGATCGTTGAAGACCATCACGGCAAATTGCATGTGGAAAGCAAACCGGGTCAATATACCCGCTTTCACCTTGACCTGCCTGTGGACAATGGATGGGAGTTGGAATAATGGGAAATATACTGGTTGTCGATGACGAAAAGAGCATACGAATTACCTTAAAGGAGTTTCTTTTAGAGGATGGGCATGATGTTCATGTGGCCGAAGATGCCGACGTGGCCATGGAACTTCTGGAGAAAGAGGAAATAGATGTGGTGGTCACAGACATCATTCTTCCTCGTGAGACGGGGGTGGGCCTTCTTAAAGCTATACGAAAGGTATCTCCCCATGTGCAGGTGATCATGATAACCGGTGAACCAAATTTAGAAACTGCAACGGATGCGGTTCGACTGGGCGCCTTTGATTATCTCACCAAACCTGTCACCAAAGATATGCTGTTGCGAGTAACCGGTCATGCGCTTCACAGCAAAGCCCTTATGGACGAAAAAGACCGAATAGAATCGGAAAAAGAAAGATACCGCAGCAACCTGGAGTCCATATTCAAGAGTGTGAATGATGCTATTGTTACGGTAAATGATGATCTGCACGTAATAGAGGCCAACCAGGCAACAAAAAACATTTGTGGCGTTCTTCCCCAAGAGGTTATCGGAAAAAATTTTAGTGAAGTTCAAACCCGGTGCCATAAACTATGTTTCAATGTTTTAAAAGAGACTCTGAAAACGAAAAATACCATTAAAGAATACCGTGTTGAATGCAAACATCAAGATCGGCCGGGCCAGGTGGTGCTCCTTTCAAGTTCACCCCTTATGGATCGAGATGACAAGTACGTGGGAGCAGTCCTTGTGGTCAGGGATGTAACCAGACTGACCGGTCTGGAGCGGGAATTGAGAGAGCGGCATCAATTTCACAATATCATTGGTAAAAGCGGTAAAATGCAGGAAATTTACAGACTTCTGGAAAATTTGGCTGACACGGAAACAACCGTATTGATCACGGGGGAAAGCGGTACAGGCAAAGAATTGGTGGCAAAAGCGCTACATTATGAAGGCACCCGTGTCGGTAACCCGCTGATATCGGTTAATTGTTCGGCTCTCACTGAAAACCTGCTTGAAAGCGAGCTTTTCGGGCATGTCAGAGGAGCTTTTACAGGAGCTGTGAAAGATAAGGCAGGCCGTTTTCAATTGGCCCATGGAGGCACCATTTTTTTAGATGAGATAGGTGACATTACTCCGAGGATACAGCTAAAACTTTTGAGATTCCTGCAAGAAAGGGAATTTGAGAAAGTGGGAGATTCTATCCCAATAAAGGTGGATGTACGAGTAATTACCGCTACAAACCGCGACTTGCGAAACAAAGTAAGGCTGGGGGAGTTCCGTGAAGATCTTTATTACCGGCTCAATGTTGTTGAAATCGCATTGCCTCCCCTCAGGGAAAGGCGTGAAGACATCCCGATTTTAGCCGACCACTTTTATAGCCTGTTTCGCAAAAAATTCCCAAAAGACATCCATGGCATATCCGAAGAGGTGCTAACTGCATTCATGGGCTATTCATGGCCGGGAAATGTAAGGGAGTTGGAGCATGCCATTGAACATGCATTTGTCCTTTGCCGGGATCGAACCATAACCGTAGATCACCTGCCGTCCGAAGTTAGAAAATATTCTAAGACCCAACGTCCTGTTTTTAAAAAAAATGCCGGCACCGAGCCGCAGGAAATTCTCCGGGCTTTAAACAAAACCGACTGGAACAAGGCCAAATCCGCTCGCCTGCTTGGGATAAGCCGACGAACCATCTATCGAAAAATCACCGAACACAAACTCACCAAATCAACCGAATAAATGTGCCATGCCACAGATATGAGATGTCACACTTTTGTAACTGGCACACTTTTTCCATCCTTTTGAAATAACCTTCCTTAAACACACTTTTTTTTATCTACCTAAAAATACTACTAAAAATAAATTTTACCATCTCCCCTCTTTCTGGCATGGATTTTGATAAAAGATGAAGTGACCGTTAACGGGTTCGGGGTTCAGAAAATAATAGTTAATAAACAACGGTTAATAATTGATAATTAACAATTGATTATTGATTATTAGATCCGGGTTCAAAGTTCAACTGTTAAAGTAGTTAAAGGGATTAAAGAGATGTTCACATCAATTGGTGCGGACAATTTTGACTCCGAAATTTTATCGGAAAAGAGGCCTGTGCTGCTGGCATATATTCGCCGGGACTATGAATATAAAAACCAGATTGAAATCCTCGAGAGTGTATCCAAAGAGTATGGTGATGCAATAAAAGTATGCCTGTTGGATGAAAATTTTACCAGAGCATACAAAAATCTTGGAATTGAAGGTGATCCTACTTTTATCGGTTATTATAAGGGAAATGAAAAAGGAAGGATATTAGGCAAGGCAGACAGGGAGACATTGATCTCATTTGTATTACGCATCTTTGACCAATATTTAAAACGATTAGAAACAAGGCCTTGAAGGAAATGAGCAAAAACTCCCTAAAAAAAATTAGAGAATCGGTCATGATAAGCAAGGCCGAGCTTGCCAGAAAGGCCGATCTATCACCCATGACCATTACACGGATAGAACAGGGCCTTCCATGCAGAAAGGAAACAACGAAAGATTAGTTTGGCTTTAAGGTATAAAATTTCAGATGAGAACGAAGTTATGGCATCATTTATCAGAGATAATGGAGGTAAGCGCTCAGGAATCAATCGACGTCAATTCTCATATTACAAGCATACTCCCGAGCGCAGATCCGGTAAAAACCGAAGAAGCGGACTTGATAGAAGACTAAAACCAAGAACATCGGAATAATAAAAA
Organism: Deltaproteobacteria bacterium; assembly: GCA_019314185.1. The sequence goes on from JAFCZU010000305.1 coordinate 3,065, forward strand.
ATATTCTAAACGGGCTGGATCAGAAATACTCCTGCCTTTTTTATTTTGGAAATTGGAGGCTTTTCTCGTGGCTGGTAAACCGACATATGGAAAATTGGACCAAATGGTTAAGAAGTTAGATAAAGAAACCCTTGAGCACAAGCGAGATAGGAAGGCGCTGAGGGAGAGTGAGGAGAAATACAGATTGTTAGTAAATAATCTTCCCAGTATTGTTTTCAAAGGATATAAAGACTGGTCTGTTGAATTCTTTGATAATAAGATTGAATCATTAACCGGCTATAATGTTGATGAGTTTAATTCCAGGAGAATGAAATGGTCCAATTTAATTCTTAAGAAAGATATTGAAACTTCAAGACAAAGTTTTATCCAGGCCCTAAAAACAGATAAATCATATATAAGGAAATATAGGATCAAACCCAAGACTGGGGATATCAAGTGGATACAAGAAAGAGGCCAGATGGTTTGTGATGATAAGGGAGAAATTGAATATATAAGTGGCGTTTTTTTTGATGTCGAAGATCGCAAACAGGCCGAGGAGTCACTACGGAAGAGCGAGAAGAAATACCGGACCCTTCTTGAAACCACATCGGAAGGATACTGGATGCTAAATCCTGAGCGTAAAACTATCGAAATTAATGAGTCCCTTTGTAAAATGCTTGGCTACAGTCAGGATGAAATGCTTGGCAAAACACCCTTTGACTTCGTTGATGATGAGAACCGAAAGATTTTTATTACGCAAACTTCAAAAATATCTGACACAGAGCATCGTAGTTATGAAATCACCCTGAAAAAAAAGAACGGTCAAAACCTGCGCACATATTTTAATGCCACAACAATCAGGGATGAATCGGGAGAGATACAGGGCTCTTTTGCATTTGTTACTGATATTACCGAAAGAAAGCAAGCTGAAGAAGAGCTAAATCGCCTGGTGGTAGCCATTGAACAGGTTGCGGAATCTGTATTTATTACCGACCGAGACGGAATGATTCAATATGTTAATCCCACATTCGAACGTCTAACAGGATACAGTCGCAAAGATGCTGTTGGACAAAACCCACGTATTTTGAAAAGCGGAAAGCATGATGCTTTGTTTTATAAACAAATGTGGGATACCCTTACCAGTGGGATTGCCTGGCATGGACGCTTTATTAACAAAAAGAAAGACGGCAGCTTTTATGAGGCAGATGCGACAATCTCA
>JAFCZU010000306.1 GCA_019314185.1 Deltaproteobacteria bacterium
CCAGGGAAGAGTGTCCGTGTTCAAATTCCTTCACAGTCTCTTCCACTGTCCGATCCCATGAAAGACCTTGCGAAATAGCCGCTCCACGCTCCCTGAGCGCCCTTGCAGGCAATACAACCGTCAAGCGCTCTGCATATTTTTTGTCTTCAGCAAGGAGCAAATCCCAAAAGGGAGCGTGGATTTGCAGTGAAGAGACTTTGATTATGATTTTTCCAGGATAGTCTTTATTTGTATTCTTGAAAGCCTTTAAAAGCTTATAGTTTTCCCTGAAAAAGCCAAGGCATAGATTATCTAGAACCAAGACGTCCGGAATAGCCGATCCGTCATCAGGCAAATATTCACGCGACACCTCTTGTGAGGTCGTCTGACAGCCCATGAATTGACTGATCCTCCAGACCTTCTCTTTGCTCCCTGCTTTTTTTTCGTGGAGCGACCAGAGTTGGTAAGCTTGGCTGGTGGATTTTCTTGGAGTCCTTTTGTTGGGCCCTTTTACATCTGTTTCTAAGTCGCTACAAGCCTTTGATATCAGATCCATAAGGTACCACGCTCCACCAGCCCTCCGGTGCAGTATGGTAGAATCTAAAGTTCATGATGAGTGGTAGGTGCAACCGGACATTGCGCCAAGTTATTGTCCCATACTAAATCGCCTGCTACGACTACAGTTTTCATTAGATTAATCCCCTTCTCTTTTGTAACCATTAAACGGCATTAGCGCATCCCGCCAACGGCGGAACTAACAGCGCTAACTGTGCGGCCAATGCCCTGGTGAACGTTTGCTCCTATGTTGACGCACTTACCTAGGCAATAACTGGTCTTATGCCATTTCAGGGGTGCGAAACTTGAGTCCTTTACAATTGGCCACGCCATTTGAGCACCTTTCTCGGCATGGCAAACTGCACCGGCAGATGCATCCTGAAAACATCTTCCGATATCATGCAGGTAGGCTGCAATAAGCAACACATCCATGCCAGCTCCTTCTGCTGCTCCAATATGCTTACTTAACTTATATACCCGCATAGTATGATCCCAGTCGTGGCTTCCCTTGACCCCACAAACAACTTTTTGGCGAGTGATTCTATATTTCCTGCGAATAGACTTGAGGATGTCTCAAATCTATTATTGATCTCTGATTCAAAATCTGTCGCTAAACAAAGGCGCATCATTTATAGCTGTTTCCCGCCATAGTCATAGCTTAAAATACTGCTTTATTTTTAATATTGACTGTGGTATTAATTTTATCATATCAAAATTTTTCTATAACTTTAATTCAAAATACCATTTGTATTTAAAAATACTAAGCGAAATGCAACATATATGCAAATAAAATTTACTTTCCTGCTGTTCATGAAACTTCGAAGCTGTTTATAAATTACAATTCAATCTCCTTCTGAAATTATTATAAAAATCATATAATAACTTGTTATAACGAATTAGTTCTCTCTAAGATAATTACTGATTTTATTAACTGAAATTTAAAAATTCAAAAGGCAACTCGTCAACAACCTGCGGCAGCATGTACTTAAATTTTATTGCCCGCCTCCTCAGGTTAATTCCATAATGAGTTTGTAAATTTTTGAAGTATCTGAAAATTACAGCCATAAAGGGGACTTTGCTTTCCCTCTTTTTAGATTTGAGATCAAGCCCCATAAACAGATCTTTAAAGCCAAACTGATCGAGAAAACAAAAGAACTCATCAAAAAGCCCTGCTTCGCCAAGGCCATAAACTTCAGGGATGTCTTTGCCGTCAGTAAGATATTTGGCTATACCGGCCTGATCTCTGTTGGCGGTGTGCCAGGTTAAGCGGTCAGCGATTTTTTGGGAGGTATCTGCTATTAAGCTCATACATAACAGATAGCAAAGATTATGAGGATTGTCAAACCGATCGTGCTCATAACTTTTTGATATTACTACATATAATGACAATTTTAGTTGACTGCGTTACGTCTTTTCTTAAGTAGGGAGGGTATTAAGGTTGCGCTTATCGCCTGTTAACGGGGACAATGCACTCGTTGACGCAGCATTCATGAGGGTTGCATGGAAATCGAACAGAAACGAAAAATTCACACCTTGTGGTAATTTTTTAATAAATTCTCATATCTTGACCAAGAAGAATTTCTTTATATCGAATATCCAGTGAAGTCAAATGAAATGCACTATAGTTTGACTGCATACAAACAAGAACTCTGTGCTAACGGAAAAAGACAAAATATTGAGCATCCCTTAAGGTATAAGTAGAAGGAAACAGAAAACATGTCTTCAGCGGAAATTTTTATATGCTACGCACGAAAGGACATACGCCGTGTAAAGGAAGTTATGGACTGGATTGAGAAGAACGGAATCTCATCCTCACAAATCTTCTTTGACCAGCAGAATATATACGGAGCATCAAATTGTGCAAACGTGATCTCACAGGCGATTCAGGACTGCAAGGTTCTTGTGTTCTTTGTATCAAAGAGTTCTGTTCAATCCAGGTGGGTAAGCAACGAAATCTATTTTGCTCTTGGAAAGGAAAAGTCGGTTCTTCCGTTGTTTCTTGAACCTACTGAACTTCCATCCTGCCTTCAGCTTTTTCTTGGCATGATTAATCAACTTTTCTTGTATGAAGGAGACAGAAAGGCAACCCTTAATCATGTCATGCGGAGTATAGCGAGGCTTGATGTTACTGTCGCAAATAAACAGTGCGGAGTCCGGCAGGCGGAACCATTCTCATCACACTGCCGCGTATTTGATGAAAATGGCAGGTTACAGAAGGATGTATTCGCCTTTCCAATACTTGATATTCTGATACGTGCTGCAAAACGAATGAATTTTCATGGCAGAACAAGGGTTACATTTTACGACTTTACAGCAGGGTTGGTTCGCAAAGGGCAGTTGATGAGATATGTGCTTGTGCAGTGCAGGATTAATCCTGATCGCCTTTATGAACGTATTTCAGCACTGCCAGAATTGCCGGATGAAGTTGAGCCGGTCAGGTCGGAACAGGAGGAGTTCACCGGAACTCAATATGAAAACGGCGGGGATACTGCAAAACGGAAGCTGCGTGAACTGCTTGAAAAATGGATGGTAAATAAGAAAGACAGATTCCATCCAAGACTATCCGACTGCCTTGTCAATATTGATCTGTCGTTTCAGAAAGCACATTCGACAACCGAGGATGACAGACTGACGGAGGAATCTGTAATACGGGGGCTGATCTCGCTGGGTGAGTGGAGGCGGCTTGCATCTGAAGGACTTCCTGATGCCGATACAATATCCGGAGTACTTCTGGAACGTCAACGGCTTGCTTATTTTGATGAAAACGGATTTCTTTCCAGAGAACTTCTGGATGAATCCGCATGGGAGGTTATTAAAACAGCACAAAAACTTTCACAGGAAAAGGGAGTATCCGTCATTACAAACAGAGTACTGCTTGCTGCATGTATCCAGGACGAGAACAATTATGGTACAAGGGTCTTTCGAGAAGCGGGCGCAAGGCCTGACTTTTTTTTCGAGATGCTTCTCAGCACATTATCGGGACATTCCAGTGTGACCTTTGAACTGGGGATTGAGGTGTGCTCGAGAATCGTGATACCCGTGATTCGGCATGCCCAAAAACTTGCAGGGAGGCTGAAAGGTATTACAGAAAAGGAACTCTTTATGGCATTGTGCGATACAATAGCGCCAAACCTTAAGCAACAGTTCAGTAAGCCTCCGATTTCAATTGATCTTGATTTTCTGAAAACCGTGAAACCGTCAAAAGAATCCTCTCAGTTACATAGCAGCGGGATGGTCGAAAAAGCCAAAAGGAAAAATGTGCCTGAGGCTGAACTTGAATCGGATATACGTGATGTGGAATATAGGGAGGAAGATTTTGAACCCGATGTAAACGAAATTATGAGCAATGCCGTTCATAGGGCGGCAAAGGACGGGTGGCCGGAAGTAAAGACACCGCACTTGTTTGCTGAAATGATAGATGCGGCAACAGGGCCTCTTGGAAAATACCTCAGTGAGAGGGGGCTTGATGCTGACCAGCTTAAAAAGATTATTCTGTCAACAGTGTCTTCGGAAGATGAAAATGATGAGGAAATTGAACCTACTGAAGTCAAGATGTCTGCTAATGTGAGAAAATTATTGGCAGGGGGCAGAAAAAGGGCTGTTCTTAATGGAAGACAGCGTGCAGGACAGGATGACCTTTATGCTTCGTTTTTTTCTGACGGTGGCGGAATTGTAGGGGAAATACTCAAAAGACTCGGTTTAGGTAAACTGATGC
>JAFCZU010000700.1 GCA_019314185.1 Deltaproteobacteria bacterium
CATCATTTTCGATTTCAATGTTAAGCCACGGCTCAGTTCGGAAAAAGGCAATGCCATTTTAGTGGCGTCCAACATTTACGAGGCGTGCCGCTATTTTGAACTTTTTCAAAATACTGAACTGAAAGGCAGATGCGCGGTGGTTACATCCTATAACCCAAGCACCCGGGACATCACCACCGAAGACACCGGAGCAAACACCGAAACCGAAAAAGAGTTCATCTATAAAATCTACACCAAGTTATTGGGCAATAAAAAAACCGAAACCTACGAGGATGAGGCTAAGGATAAGTTTATAAACGAACCTGCTAACATGAGACTGCTTGTTGTCGTGGACAAACTTCTCGTTGGTTTTGATGTCCCGAGTTGTACCTACCTTTATATTGATAAATCCATGCAGGACCATGGCCTGTTTCAGGCGATCTGCCGGGTTAACCGGCTGGATACCGACGATAAACAGTTCGGTTACATAGTGGACTACAAAGACCTTTTCCGGAAAGTTGAAAATGCGGTTGCGGTATATACCTCCGAGCTGGATTATGACGAATTTGAAAAAACAGACTGCGATATTCTGCTGCAAGACCGCTTGAAAAAGGGCGGTGAACGCCTTGATAATGCCCTGGAAGAAATTGCCCTGTTTTGTGAACCTGTTGCCCCGCCGAAAGATACCCTGGCGTATATCCGCTACTTCTGCGGGAATACGGATATCCCTGAAGAACTGAAAAGCCGTGAAGTGCAGAGGACGGCCTTGTACAAGGCAACGGTGGCCTTAATACGCGCCTATGCGAACATTGCCGATGAGATGGAAGCGGCAGGCTACAGCGAAAAAGAGATTGCGGACATTAAGAAACAACTCGACTTTTACCTGAAACTGCGTGAAGAAATCAGAAAAGCAAGCGGCGAAACCCTTGACTTAAAAACCTATGAGGCCGACATGCGGCACTTGATTGACAACTACATTCAGGCCGAAGAATCGCAGAAAATTTCTCCTTTCGGCAACCTTTCTTTATTGGATATTATTGTGAAGACAGGTATTGCCGACGCCATAAATAGCTTGCCAAAAGGCATACAGGGCAGCCAGGAAGCCGTTGCCGAAACCATCGAAAACAATGTGCGTCAGAAAATCATCAAAGAACATTTAATAGACCCTGCTTTTTTTGAAGAAATGTCAAAGCTTCTTGATGTAATTATCAAAGAGCGCAAGGCCAATGCAAACCAAGGAACGGGTGATTAAGAGCAAATTGTATGAGGTTCTGGGGGATAAAAAAGAGGTGGAAAGAATTTTTCCTATTGTGAAACAGCAGGATGAATACTGATATGGAGCAATTGCAATTGGGGAATATTACCGTTGATGTTGTGCAAAAAGACATCAAGAATATTCATCTGAGTGTGTATCCGCCGACTGGGCATGTAAGGATTTCAGCTCCTCTTAGCATGGAACTTGATACTATTCGAGTGTTTGCCGTTTCAAAACTAAACTGGATCAAACAGCAGCAAGCCAAACTCAGAAATCAAGAACGGGAGGCCTCAAGGGAATGTCTGAGCAGAGAAAGCCGCCCCCAGAGTTCAACTAAAACACAGCAAAATTGAATTGTATGTAAGACCGCAAGCAAGCAGAGATAAAATGAAATCCATTTTAGATGAATGGTACAGGAAGCAATTAAAAGCGTCATTGCCGGCACTTATTGAGAAGTGGGAAAGGGAGATCAATGTTCAGGTCAATGAGTTTGGGATCAAAAAAATGAAAACCAAATGGGGAGCCTGTAACCGAGAGGCTAATCGGATTTGGCTGAACCTTGAACTTGCTAAAAAACCTGCCGAATCTCTTGAATATATTGTGGTGCACGAAATGGTTCACCTTTTGGAAAGAAACCACAACGACAGGTTTGTTTCACTTATGGATGAGTTCATGCCCAAGTGGAGATTTTATAAAGACGAACTGAACAGACTGCCAGTAAGACATGACGACTGGAATTATTAAGAATAAAAAGAAAGCCGCTTCTTCCATCCTGACTCAGGTGGCAAAGAGA
>JAFCZU010000307.1 GCA_019314185.1 Deltaproteobacteria bacterium
GATTCGCAGGGCAACCTCAGTGAATGGCCCGAGGGGTTTTTCGATCAATCAGAAAAGGATTTGGCTCGACTTGCAGGATGGGAATAATGCAATGGCATATCAACGATTTATCGTTAAATGGACAGTTTGCCGACCCACTAGCATTTAAGGCGGCGTTGGAGCCTCTGCTCCAGTTGCGGCATCGTGACCCGTTGCTGCGAAGCCGCTTGTATTGTTCGCGCTTGCTTCATACATGCCAGGTCACTGCGACCGCCAATCTTCGACAAACCGTCGTTGCGACAAGAGACAAGACTTTCGTGGGCTTGGTACTTGGGTGGATGGCCAAATACGGCCCGTTCTGGGATGATGACCGGCAACCCAATGTAGATGACTACTTTGAGTACGAAACGCATGATGTCACTGACCAGGGATTGGGTGAGGCAGCTCGCCGGATACTTGTAGATATCGTTGCCAACGCATTCAGTTTTCAGGGGAGTAAACTTCCGTTCACAACAAGTCCTTTATTGGTACAACAGGGCCTTGCAGAAGCACCGATTGCAATTGTTAATATTGACAACCATTGGGAAGTTGAGCAACTGGTGGTAGCGGCGCAGTCTTCCAGAATTTATCGCAGCTGGCCTGATGTGCATTACGAGATTAAAAGTCGATTCGACGGATTGATTATTCCGGATAATGTCATAGAAGCATTGCTGGCGACTCCTTTCAGCGAGCAAGTGACTAAAAGGATTTTTGAACTGCTTCGTGTGCTTAATCATCTTGTTACGGAAAGTGACGAAAACGGTAAACTTTCGCCGGCCGGAAATGCGTTGTTAGCTGAACATTTTGTTGGCAAGAAGGCATGGTTTACCAATGAATCACAAGGGAATAAAGTCAATTTCAAGAAGGAACTGACTTTCTTCGATCCCGATGATGCAGCCAAGGAAATTTTCTGCTCTTGGCATGGAAAGATCAAAACGCCTCAAATTCGCATCCATATTCAGTGGCCTCGCCCTGCCGGGCAAAAAGAGATAAAAGTTGTTTTCATCGGCCCCAAGATTACCAAGGGATAGTTCTTGTCCTGTCGAAAAAGATTAAATTCAGTATCAAATATTGACGGATTTTTGCCCAAACCTCAAATTTCTTTGAACGCTCATTGAAGGGATATGGTGTCATTATGTTATGAGTTTTTTTATGTTGTGAGTTTTTAGATATACTTTTCGGAATTTTAAATAAATATATTTTCTTTGAATTTTATTTTTATACTTTATCTGTCAAGATTTTGTCAAATGCTGTTTGCGGAGAATTCATGCAGTGATCTTTATTTTCTTCAACTCCATTGGCCAGTATTATTCTTGTGGCTTATGGTTAAATTCTTTTTGTGAGATGTAGTTTTATCCATCTTTTCCGCAATTATCCTTCATTATAGATATTCTTCCGTAATAGACCAAACATGATACATTTTTATCTTCATGGTAAAAAATACCATGAAGACAATGATTAAATGTGCCAATTGCGGGAGAATAGTTCCTGCTAATCCCCGTGTAAAAAACCAAAAGTACTGCAATCGAAAAGCCTGCCAATGTGTCAGAAAAAATAAATGGAAACAAAGCAAAATAGCAACTGATCCGGATTATAAAAACGATCAAAGGGACTGCCATAAACAGTGGATTGAAAAGCATCCCGGATATTATCGGAATTATCGCAAACAGAACTCGGATTATTGTGATCGAAACCGTGAATTACAGAAAAAACGGGATAAAAAACGCCGTTTAAAACAATCTTGCAAAAGAGACGCGTTAAAGCATTTTTCAGCTATTAAAGCTGGCACTTATAAGCTCATACCCTTCAACAGAAAAAGAGACGCGTTAGAAGGACAGATTATTGTTATTCCAAGGTGTTAACTGTTTTTACTAAAATCTTGCAAAAGGATACTCGATAGCTTTTTATGAAATCCGGCTATAAGATGGGCGCAAAGGAGGTGAAAAATGATAAAAACAAAAATACTTTGCCCAAATCGAGTACGCAGAATAACCGGCAGCTTTGCATTTATTGAGCATCGATTTTTACGTGACGGATTTTGGGAGAATCTCACCCATCGTGAACTATTACTTTACCTGTTCCTTCTACTGGTGGCAGATCGGAATGGAGTTTCTTACTATAGTTACGATAAAATTTATTCGCTTTTAAGAATTTCCATGGATGAATATTTGAATGCTCGGAATGCTTTGATTGATAAAGACTTGATCGCATTTGACGGATGTTATTTTCAGGTACTTTCTTTGCCCAAAGAATCTGCAAACCAGCCTTTAAGACTTCTTAAATCTCAGCAGCAAATGGAAAGAGATGATCCGGCTACGATACGTCATCTTATCTGCCGGTCACTTAAGGAGAAGTGAACATGGTTAAGCGATTAGAAAAAGCCGTCAGTGATTATCTGTTATGGATGATATCCAATGGATATGCCGACAGCACCTCTATGCGGTATCAGCAGGTATTGAAACATTTTGCCCATTATATAATCCAACGGGCAATTCCATGGGATGCTGTTTTTACGTTTGACACATTAAAAGACTTTCAAAAAGAATCCGGGCTTATCCTTGCATTGCGTGCGGTAAGGGGACTTTCCCGGTATCTGTTTAAGCAAAATAGAATAAAGAGACTGATAGAAAAACCGGTTCAGCCGTTGCCGGAAGTTTTCGAAGAATACCTCGATTACTATACCCGCGTAAAAGATATCAGTCGCCTTCAGATGCTGCGCGCAAGAAGAACGCTGACCGCCTTTGGCGATTATTTTGACAAAAACAGCATCATGCTGAAATCGGTTCGGATTGAACAGATAGATGCTTTTCTTGCAGAGTATAACAGGAACTATACAAAGGAAATCTGCGGAACAAACCGTTCGATACTTCGTGGATTTTTAGCATGGCTGCACCAGAACAGAATACTGAAAAGAAATTTTGCCCCGCTGATTATCGGGGCGCCTGTTTTTGCTCAGAGCAAACCGCCGAAATTTTTAAGACCAAATGAAATAAGATGTCTGTTTGAAAGCTTGACTGGTACCACGCCAATAGAACTCAGGACAACAGCAATAGTTCACCTGGGATTCTACCTGGGGCTCAGGCCAAAAGAAATCAGTCGGATACGGCTTGACGACATTGAATTTAAAAAACAAGAGATTTGCATACCGGACCGGAAAAACACAAATCCGGCCAGACTTCCTTTGCCTGATCGTTGTATCAAAACTGTTGCCGCCTATATTATGGGATGTCGTCCAGCGACAGACAACCGCAAACTTTTTATCACTGTTCGTGTGCCATACAGGCCGCTGTTGCCTGTTACTGTCAGCAAGGATATAGCCGGCGCAATGACAAAGGCGGGCCTGTCTTCAACAGCTTACTGGCTTCGTCATACATATGCCCAGAATTTGCTGGAAGCAGACGTGCCTTTTTTTGAAATCAAAGAAATGATGGGCCATGACAGCATACAAACCACCCGGAGATATCTCCATGTTCACACAAAATTAATGCGCGAGGTTCTTTTTGATGACGAGTCCTTTTAAAAGCTTTCTTTCGCTACAACTGGAAGAATATGTCAATTACCGAAAAACTCTGGGATTTAAAAAAACATCCCTGAAATCCCATTTAAAGAAATTCGACCGATATCTTCTAAGCGTATCGCCCCAAATGGATTTGTCCCCCTCCTTTTTCCTTGAGTTTAGAAAAAACATCAACGGATCCCCGCGAACGGTAAATAATACACTGTCTGCCGTAAGAGGCTTTTATAACTATATGGTGCGAAATGAATATGTAGTCCAAAATCCTCTGCAGGATATACCGCCATATAAAGAAAACGTCTTTATACCGTTTATCTTTTCCAGCAAAGAGACAGACGAGATACTTCATGCCGTGCTAAAACGGATACGCCGTGACAAAAAGTATTTTTTTAATGATATAATGGTGTATACCGCCATCATGCTGCTTGCCAGGTGCGGCATGAGAATATCAGAACCACTCAGGCTGTATATGAAACATTATCGCAGACATGAAGCTACGATCTATATTGAAAAAACAAAGTTCTACAAAGACCGTTTGATACCGGTTCCAATGGCAGTATTGGATGAATTGAATAATTATCTTACCGTAAGAAAAACATTGTTTTGCGATGACAATCCTTACCTTTTTTCAGGAAAAGCAGGTAAAGGCATATCGGCCAATCGAATATATCCTGCCTTTCATCGAGCCGTCGAAGATATTGGTATAACCGAACCC
>JAFCZU010000308.1 GCA_019314185.1 Deltaproteobacteria bacterium
ATCAGAAAAAAGGACAGAGCTTCAAGGATCGTCTCTTTGGCCAGCACATCGCGGTAGAGGAATTCAACCGGATATTCCTTTTCATTTTCAGCCTTATTTTCAAGGCCGGTGTTATACCAGGAGAAATTCTTTTCTGCTTTTGGATCAGTGGCTACCATGACGTCGGAGGTGTCTGCCGCAATATGGAGAAAGGGGAGTTGAAAGATCCTATCGCTGTGATCCCGGTCAGCATATTGCTTCACCGCATCGTGCACAGTCTGGTTTTTCTCGTGCTTCAACTCTATGGTCATAATGGGCAGACCATTCAGGAAAATGCCGAAATCTGGCCGTTTGCCTCCCTTGATGACCAGTTCGGGGATAAAAGTGATTCTATTTTCTCGGTAATGCAGATTGGCAACACTCTCGCTGGAACGTGGTTTTGGATAATAGAGTTTAAACTCCAGCCCTCGCACGGTGAGACCATGCCGGATGATCAGCCACAGGGGGGAGATTCGCAGTTCATTCTTCAGGGCCTTGAAAATTTCATCCCTGACGTCGGTTCCGTAATCCGCCAGGCTTTCAAAGGTCTCTTTTTGGGTTGCTTTGAGAAAGGCGATCAGATGGTCCTCGGCAAAATAATATTCCGTGTCTGTGATTTCATCCTGCTCAAGCACGGCATACTGGTGTTCGCGGATGAAATAGTCTGCAATATGACGCTGGAATTTTTTTTCAGGCCCTTCAAACATAGTTTAATAGTTATTTTGAATCTGCTCAGTTACATGACCGTTACATAAGATCAGTCAAATCAGATAACAATATATTGTGTAATCACGAGAAGATACACGCCATATGTGTGGCCATAGTGAAATTCTTCCATGCCTCCAACCACACGCCAGTTACATGACCGTTACATAAAACTAATCACGTCCAAAAAGGAACGTATTTCTTTTTATTTGAACGGTTCTCCGGGTCAGACGTCTTTATTACCCCATAATCCAGAGCAGCGCGAATGATCCTGGAAGCATATGGATAATTCCGCCTGCTGATTCCCAACCTCTGCCGTAGCGAAGCATTGGTCATGAAATCCCGGCTAACCCAGCGCAAACAGCAATGCTGATAACAGGCCCGCACTCTGTCCTTTTGTTCCATGTCTTTTAGTTCTTGATGAGCAAACATGGTAACTCTGGTAAAGTCTGTTTCCGCCTGAAACTCGGGGGCGGGAAGCTGATAGTCCTCAATGGCGTCAATGGCTCGGTCCACGCCACTGCCACGTTCCTCACAGATATTCATGCGCCTCATTAAAGCCGCCAGTATTTCATTACGGGAGCGGGGCGCATGGTCAATAAACCTTTCGATATCCACCAGAGGTTCTCCAGGATTAGTGATTTCAATCCTGGTCGGAAAAATTTCAACCATTGGTCCAGCCCCGGTTATGGAAAAATCCTGATGGATGATGGCGTTCGCAACAAATTCGCGAATAGCCACCTTGGGATACATTTTCCGGTTCACCCGCAGAGCATTCTCAATCAATTCATTGATCGGTAACTGATTGTCAATCCAGTCCACCAGCCCTTCAAAACCGGCGGCATAGCCTTTCTTTCCGATCTTGTCCTTGCTGGTTTTCAGACGATTATCCTTTTCATAAACTATTATCCGCAGGGCCTTGCGTTTCAGGCCGGGGAATTCATTAAGTTCCTTAGCAAAAAGAATAGCGCCCAAGTTGGTTATATAATATCGGTTCAGTTTGGGTATGACGACCTGTTCTTCTTCAAGTTTTGCGAAAATACCGGCCCGATTATCCGGCAAAGGAATATTAAGCAGATCAAAAAAAGCCGGGTAGTCAATCAAGGACAGTACTTTGTCCGCGTTTTGGTCAGTCAGGGCGATACCTTCTTCAAAGGAAGAAAGAACGGCTTTCCGCCATATCTTTCGCTCCTTTTCCGGATGTTCACTAAGTCGGTGTTTATGCTCCCCCACCCGGACAAAAGCCTCTCCCCGGAATTTAACCGGTGTGTTGATAGTAGCCTCCACCTGGAATATAACGACCCTTCGCCCTTCATCTTCACTCTCCAGGATACGAAAATCAACCCTGGGCGCAAGCAGCCTGGCAAGCCACGGTTCAAGTCCTTCGTTTCCCTTTCCTTTTGCGATATGAGGGCGAAAATCCGTGCCAATTACTTTAAGGGTTTGATCATCAATACCAAAGACAAGATAGCCGTAAGGCTGATCATGCAGGCAGGCGGAATTGCTCAAGGCGGAAAGATACTCGCCAATAAGCTGCGGCTGGTCATGATTAACCTTAAATTCCAGCCATTCATTTTCCCTGCCATGGCTGCATAATGTGTCAATGAGCTGCTTCAATTCAGTGCCTTTATTTTTTGTTTTGTACCAGAATTTTCAAACATTTCCTTTGTTATCCGCCTCTTGCCGGTGACACATTCGTGAATCAGGGACTTGCGGTATTGTTCCAGGGTTGAGATTTGATCAGACAGATTACTTTGCATGTTTTCTAATGATTTCATTTTCATATCTAAATACTGGATAATGAGTTGTTGTTCGTTAACAGAAGGAACACTAACTGGTAAATAAGCATATTTTGTTGCGCTGATATTCTGTATAGTCGCTTGAGTAAAAATAACATTTTTCCAAGTAAAATAAGCAGGTGACTTCGTAAAATAATAGAGATATTTTGGGAACAGTTTTATTTTATTGGTTCTTGCTCTAATCAAGTAGCCAGCAAAACATGCCAGCCCTTTGTAGTTGCTAAACAAAAAAGATTTCCCAACTGTGGCTCCGCTTCGCGCAAAAAGTAAATCACCTTCTTTTAAATAATACCCCTCAGCCTTGTCAGGAGGCAATGATTTAAATGACTCCGGCTTTAGTGTGCCATTATCACCAAAGTCAGTGATTCTAATATATCTTGGGTATTCTGGATCATCTAACTCGGCAGCTTCATTTGTTCCATACATTAAAGGTTGCGAAAGCAGACGCTTAAGTTTTTCAATTCTCCAATGCTTCGGAATCCTTCCAAGCCACTCCACCCCGGAATCCTTCAACTCCACCAAATCATCCAGGCCACGGGTGACGGCCTTGTGGATAATCGACTTGCGCAAAGCATCCAGGATTTCAAGCTGCTTCTGTTTGGCTTCTATGGCTTTATCAATGGCGGCACAGGTTTTGTCCAGGTAGGCGGCGATGCGTTGTTGTATAGTGATAGACGGCAATGGTATTGGAAGATAAGCATATTTTGTAGCGCTTATGTTTTGAATAGTCGCTTGTGTAAAAATTGATGAGCACCATATATCGTAAGCCGATGATTGCGTATAATAATAAAGAAAATCAGGTAATAATTTGTACGGGTTCGGAGATGCTTTTATTAAGTAGCCAGCAAAACATGCTCTGCCTTTGTAGTTGTTAAAGATAAAGCTTTTACCAACTGTTGCTCCACTTCGTGCAAATAAAACATCCCCTTCTTTCAAGTAATACCCTTCAGCCTTGTCGAAAGGTAGAGATTTAAAAGTATCCTCCCGAAGTATTCCGTCTACATTAAAGTCAGTAATCCGGATATACCGAGGCAAATCTTTATCTTCCAATTCTGCTGCTTCATTTGTGCCATACATTAGAGGGCTTATAAGTATGCGCTTAAGTTTTTCTATTTTCCAATCAGTTGGAATATTTCCAATCCATTCGTAACTGGCTGGCTCCTTTTTTTGAGCAATACCCTTCAATGTGAACCCCCCAACCCTTCCAACATCTTCTCCGCCTCTTTTTCCAGCGCCCAAAACTCTTGCAACAGCTCATCCGCCGGTTTTGGCGGCTGGTATTTATAAAAATATTTATTGGGCAGAATTTCATAACCCAGATGCGGGCTGTCCTGCCATCGAATAATGGGTTTAGCAATCTCACGTTTAAGAAATTCCTTAATATCCTCACCGTATTGGATATATTCATTGTCAGAAACATAATGACGATGGGTAAATTCAGCCGCAACCTCAAGTCTTTTAATAAAGACTTTGATCGCCTTGTTCTTCTCCTTGGCTGTTGCAAGGTTTTCCGTCAGTTTGGCAATCTCGCCGGCAAAGGCTTCCATCACCTCTTTTTCATATATTTTCACGAAGCTCTCTTCCGGGCCGAGGGTGACTCTGATTTCCCGGTCAATAGTATTTAGCTTCAAGCGGATGCGGAAATAAAGGTCGGACTCATAAAATTGCTGTTCTTTCTTGATGTTGGCCGGTGTAAAGGTTTTGGTATACGGTTCGGTAAGCCA
>JAFCZU010000309.1 GCA_019314185.1 Deltaproteobacteria bacterium
TGTCCCGGATAAAGCCATTTCAGTGTAATTTCCTCAAGGGGAACAAAAATGATGACTCCCACGACAGAGAGCACACCCAAAATTCCAAGCAAAGATTTAAAGAACCTTCTGCCGTATTCCCGGCTATCAACCAGAAGAAAACCTAAAAGACAGAGAAAGGCAGGGAAATAGAGTATTGTAAGATTGTTGAAATAATGGACAAGAATGAATGTGAACAGAATCCCGCCTAATATGTCTCCAATATTATCAAAGAAATAGACCCTGCCGATACTTGTTCTTTTTGTGCCATACGAAGGCAGGACACTGCAGGCAAGAGTGAGAAGACCACCCGTAATAATGCAATAGGGCAATAAAAGGACAGTTGCCCAGATGATCAGTGGTCCAATGCCGGGCAATTCTCCCCTGATAAAAAGATAATCTCTGAGGAAGCGAATGAGAAATATATGGGCAATAGGAAGAAAGGCAACAAGGAAAAGAGAAGCACGGAATAAAGCCATCTGTACCACGGAAGACCTTATAAATCTTCCCAGCCATGCTCCGAATCCTGTTAGTAAAAGCCACAGGGAGAAGAGAACTCCCAGGACAATTTCATTCCCCGCAAAGACATTAATGAACTCACGAATAACGGTAATCTGTGTAATGACGTGAGATATGCCAAGGACTGTTATCGCAAAAGGTATGGAAAACCGGTTTACAGCCCCCATAATGAATCAGGCCTCCATTATCCGGGAAGTAACTTGTTTAAGGAGCTAAATCTACTTACGTAGCGTGGGGCCTCTGTGCCCCATAGAGTCCATCATAGATTTTCTTTACCTCATCGTAGCCATATTTTCCTTCGAGACGTCGCACAATAAAATGTCCGCGCGCCATGTCCTGAAAATGATCGACAAACAACATGTTTAAAATAGAACCACCTGCGGCGCCAATTACAGGCACAGCTGGTGCCGCAACTTTCTCAGATACTTGAACGCCAAACCGGGAGGCAACCTGAGCTATAAGCCGAACAATTACGGGGGCTCCTTTTTCGGCCATGCCCCGTTCTGCCATGTACTGAGCAGCTTCTGTTACTGCACGAGCCAGTCCCGCTCGAATTACGAAATACCCGGTCTCGGCTGCATCATCGTCTTTGCCCGGACCTCCCAAAGCGAAAACTTCAATACAGGCCATTTTAGTTTCCGGTTCGCTAATTTGTTCGCCTTCACTTCTCGCAATATCTGCTATTGAGCGCATCATGATTGTTGTTGAGATCGGAAGCTCCACCGGCAACGCAGGGAATCCAAAGAAACCACCACCTGCACCGGATGCAGCAACCAGAATTTTGTGTAGAAAGTCAGACGAGGTTTGACCGGATCTTTTGTTCATAGTAACAATAGCTGCTTCCATCGCTACTGTTAATGCCTTTTGGGTGCTGGAAGCTACAATGTCAGACCAGTTTTTTGGAAGAAGTGCGAAGCCCTTTTCAATTGGCGCTCCAAACATATTTGTGATTTTTGCGGCTAAACCGGGATTTTCAAGCAATGACCTGGCATATCTCAAATCCTCTAAATCTTTTTCCGGAATACTCATTTTCACCTCTTGTCAATTACGAAGATAATCTGGTGACACCTTGCCTGTTTCCGTTTGATAGAAGTAAATATGGCATCTGCGTTATGTGGCAATATTCTAAAGTTCATGTTTCGCTTGCATCATCGGCTGCATTTGCCTGGTTCGATGCTGGAAAGACCAAATCTTATGGAGTTATCAATTTTACAGTTGGAAAATACGATTGATATCTATAGACATCTCTCGTAATTAAATCCAAATTCTGGACGGCGGCTTGTGCACCAATAAAAAAATCCGGGAGCGGAGTTCTTTTTATGCCCTTTCTTTTTTTGTATTTAAGGTAAGCTTTTCCAGCTAAAAACAATGCCTCTGCTTTTCCTGTAAACCTCCATTCAATTGTTCTGCTTTACCAAGTCTCATACAATTCGTTCAAAAACTTTTTGATAATCAGCAAGTTTTTCCACATGACCAAATCTATTAACCTTGGCAACATGCTTGAAATCATTGGTAACGAATATCGCATCGTTTACGATTGCCAAGGCGTGATATAAAGAATCGCTGAGTTCAGGATAACCACTTTTCGGATTTCCCGTTCTAACAACAAACTTGGCGCTACGAGTTGAATTTCATTTGCAATCGCATGAGATATCAACTGTCTGGCCGTCGCCTGTAATTGACGCCCGTATATAATTTCCAGAAAAACATTAGCATCCGGTACAATTATATTATTCATAGTTCTTTATTGCCTGTATTCGTCTTTTTGAACGAATTTGACGTAAAACTTCTGTAGGATCCTCATTCATTGAAAGTGTCGGTAGACTCTGTAACTGATCAAGTAAATGCTGCCTTTCTGAATCAAGGGGAGCCTGCGCAGGGTAGGGGCTCTCTGTATTTACAGGAACCAAGCGAGCCAAAGGTTTCCCTTTCCTTTCAATAGTAATAACATCGCCTTTATAAAACACTTCATCAAGCAATGTACCAAATTGCCGACGTGCACTGGTAACATCAACTGTCCTTTGCATACTCTACCTCCATCCTTAATAGGATTTGCAACCATATATGTTATATAAGTTATAATGGTTTAAAAAATTAGATTTGTCAACTCTCAATTAAGGAAGCCATGTGATTTAGAAGAATCATTCAACGGGTAAAAAAATGAAATGGAAGCAGAATGCCAAGTTGACGGGTAAATTTTAGCGGCATAATGACAAAGAAAGAAGAAAGGAAGGTCAGGGAAGAAAGAGGAAAGGGATCAGAAAGGGAAAGGGGTCGAAAGGGGTCAGAAAGGGGTCACCCATTCAAGGTGAGGTCACCCATTTCATTTCATTTGACCCCATTTCATTTTTATCTCGAGAAATCCGGCTGCTTTTTCCACTTTCCGGGCGTTTTTTGATGCGTTCTTGTGAAACGGATTTTTCACCGGACCATTTACCATCCTGACGGCTCTCCCAGCCTAACCAATCTATCGCCGCTTGGTCGGTCGCTTGGTCGGTCGCTTGGTCGGTCGCTTGGCCGGTGGCTTTGGACGACCGATCCCCGGTGGCTTTACACTCGGGGGTTTTGAAGGCCGATCCGGCTTATCAGGCCGATCAATAATAATCGTCGTGTTATCACCATATCCCCAATACGGATACGGATCGTAGTAACTTCCGTAATAGATTGTAGAATGGGTTGATCCCGAACCGGCACAACCTGAAAGGAAGAGTACAGTCCCTGCAATAATGATGAATGTCAGTCGCTTGAAAATTTTCATTGTATCTTGCCCCCCTCTAAATCATTGATTCCTGACCATTCCTGAATCATAAAAAGAGCACCGGAAGGATCTGCCAGCAAGGCGACTTGTTCAACAACGTCAGGGTTCTCAGGCTCGATTAAAACCCTTCCCCCCAGTTGCTTCGCCAAGGTTGATATTGCCTTGACATCATTCACCTTGATAACCGGAACCCATCTTTGCTCCAAAGCCTTGTTAAAAAGATTTCGGATTCCAGCACGCCATTGTTCATCAGCTTTCAGTATCCAATATGAGCCCAGCTTTTCAATCGTCGAATACCCTGCAAGCTCCTTGTAAAAATTGGCTGAATCATTCGGATCATTGGTCCAAAGTTCGTGCCAAAGCCAGGAACCTGCCTCAATCGGCCCGTCGCTTGGATCACCATTTTCCGTACGAATCAAAGAAAATTGTGCACCATGTGGGTCACTGACCAAGGCAACCCATCCACGATCTTTTATCTGCTCTGGGCCCTTATGTACCTTGCCGCCATTTGCTAAAACCACACTTGCTGCTTGATCGACATCGGGAACGGACAGAGATGCAATCCAGCGTGCAGCATGGCGCTCAAGGGACTTCGGCTGAATATTTATTATCCCGCCGATACGCTTGTCGTTGAGTTTAACGATTGTATATCGGCCACGTTGCTCAAAAGTCCAATTCAATAGCTGGCCATAAAAAGTTCTGGCTGCAGCAACATCACTGGTCACAAGATCGTGCCAGACAAATTTACCCGGATAATAAGTAAGGGTGTTTTCTTCAAAAATAGGTGCATCAGCACGGTGGATGATGGAACAACCCGTCTGAAGCATGATTGCGATGCCACAGATCCCAAAAAAAGGACCAGTCGCAAAAGGGACATACCCCTGTTATTAATTTTTTGCATATCTTCCTCCTATTCAGTAAAATTGTATGGCATTAATGTTGGATGATTGCTTTCATTTGAAAAAATCCACATGTATATTAAAAGCATATGTTGCCGATCTGACTGCAATTGCAACGATAATTCCGGTAAATATTAAACCTGTCAATGCAATGATGACAGATAAAGCCTTTGAAGTCCGGGAAGAGGGTCGAATGTCGCCATAACCAACAGTGGTAGCTGTAATGAAAGACCAGTATAAAGCATCAAATTTTTTCCATGATTCTATACGGCCTACAATCTGACCGAGACAAATAGTTGTGAGCATAATCAACAGTAATAACGGCGCTGTATAGTAAAGTCCGTATAAAAATGTTTTCAGAAATGAAAATGTGAAATCCATTTATCCCCCATGAGAAGCTGCTATTACGATTTTTTTTGAGTTACATTTTTACCCTGAAAAACACCTTATAAAGAGCCGGCACAAAGAGCAGCGTTAAAACGGTTGCAAAAAGGAGCCCGAAGATAATCCCAATGGCCATGGGTTCCCACATCAATCCACCTCCAAGCCACAGAGGGATAAGCCCCAGTGAAGTCGTTGCTGTCGTAAGAATTATCGGTCGAAAACGCTGGGTTCCCGCAGCAATAATAGCTTCCCCCGGCTCTTTGTTAAATTCATCCATTTCTATTTTGATTCGGTCCAATAAGACAATGGCGTTATTAATTACTATTCCAGCCAGAGAAATAAGCCCTAAAAAGCCCATAAAGCCGAAATAAGATCCGGCGGCAAGCAGTCCGCCTACCACACCGATCAAACCAAGGGGGATGGTTAATAAAACGATGGCCGGTTTTCTGAGGGAATTAAATTGTCCGATTAAAAGCAGGAGAATTATGAAAAACGACAGGGGCAGATTTTCGGTCACTGCTCCCATTGCTTTTCCGCTATCTTCGGATTCCCCGCCAAGTTCAAAAGAATAGCCGGTCGGCCAGTTCTTCTGTTCCTTTTTCAGCCATGGAGCCAGCTTGCCGGTAACGTCTCTGGCCGTATAGCCGGATATAAGGCCGGAGGTGACTGTCATCGTGCGATAAATATCCCGCCTCAAAATCTTTGCCGACTCCCAGACAAGATCAATATCGGCAACCTGCCTGAGGGGAACATTTTTTCCGCTCTCCTGGGCGGTGATGTTCAGGCTCTCCATCTGTTCGACATCAAGTGTCTTCCGATCAGCATTAATCATCATAATAGGAATAACATTATCTCCTTCACGATAATCACCAATACTCGCGCCGGTAAGAATGGTTTGCAGAGATACGGCGACGTCTTGATTTGTAATTCCGGCAAGCTGCGCTTTAATAGGATTTATTTTTATTACGAATTTCTTGACCGGCATTCCCCAGTCATCAGCAATGGTTTTTGTGCCCGGGATTTCACGCAGTTTGTTCTTGATCGAATCAATAATGGGATAAAGGTGTTCCGGATTTTTACCGGTCACCCTTATGGCAATCGGGTCAGCGGAAGAGCCACCGCTTTTCAATCGTGAAACAACGGCCTTCAGGTCAGGAAAATTCTTCAGACAAAAAGCATCGATCCTGTCAATGACATACTGATTTATATCCGTCGAAGAAGTGTTTATCAGTATGTGGGCTGAATAGGAGTTGGCCTCAGGCGGCGAATATCCTAAATCATACTTCGGGGCCCCCTCGCCTACATAAGACGACCAACTCATGATACCTTCCTTTAGGTCACCGCCGACGAGGAGATTGGAGTGGATATAATGTTCGATTTCTCCGACTATTCGATCCGTCTTTTCAATGGCAGTACCGATAGGCAACTCAAGATTGGCTGAAACAACTGTCTTTTCACTGTCCGGCATGAATACAAATGGGAGAAAAGACATCCCCCAAAGCGAAAGCGCAAAAAGCATAACCACAACAGAGATCAAGATGAATGGCCGCTTGAGATTCCAGGTTAAAAGGACTTCGTAGTATCTCTGCAATCTTTCAAAAATCCCCTTTTTCTTCGAATTTTGCGTATCCTTGAGCTCAACTTTCATAAAATTAATCGCCAGAAGGGGAATGATGGTAAGGGACAGGACCCAGGATGAAACCAGGGCTATGGTGAGAACAACAAAGATCTGTCCCATAAT
>JAFCZU010000310.1 GCA_019314185.1 Deltaproteobacteria bacterium
GGCCGGGATTGATTCGGCACTCATTGATGACGTTCGCTATGGGTGTTGCATAGAGCCTGCTGATTCCCTTAATGTTGCCCGTGTCAGCGCACTTTTAGCCGGTATTCCGGAATCGATAACTGCTGTAACAATAAACAGGGTGTGCATTTCTGGAATGGAGGCGGTTATCTCCGGTATGGCTATGATACAGGCAGGCATGGCAGATATTATTCTGGCTGGGGGCGTTGAACACATGTCCGGTGTTTCATACATTGTGCCAAGCGCCAGATGGGGATGTAGATTACAGGACCAGGTATTTGTTGATGCTTTGATTCGTTCCCTTTACTGCGGTTCCCATATTATACCCCATCCTGAAGACGGCCCGGTAGATGAAAATGAGCCACCGTTAAGCCTTTTTAAGGGAAAACCCTATCTCATGGGACACACAGCAGAATTTATTGCACAGCATCTGGGCATTAGCCGTGAAGAAATGGATATTGTTGCCTTGAGAAGCCATAACGAAGCTGAAAGAGCTACAAAAGACGGATCGTTTATAGATGAAATTGTGCAGGTTGAAGTGCCAAGAAAGAAACAAGCACTGCTGATTTTTGACAAGGATGAACATTTCAGGCCTGGATTGACTCTTGAGCAACTTAAAAATCTTCAGCCTGCCTTTGTGCAAAAGAATGGTACGCTTACATCAGGAAATTCAAGCGGCCTAAATGACGGATCCGCAGGGATGATTATTATGTCGGCTGAAAAAGCCAGCGATCTTAATATTGAACCTTTAGCAAGGATTAAAGCCATCGGCAGAGGAGCATGCCATCCATCTGTTATGGGACTTTCTCCTGTACCGGCCGTCAAAAATCTGCTTGTGAACAGTGGCCTTAAAATTAAAGATTTTGAACTCATCGAACTTAATGAAGCCTTTGCAGCCCAGTACATCGGGTGTGAAAGGGAACTCGGGTTGAACAGAGAAATAACCAATGTCAACGGATCAGGAATCGGGCTGGGGCATCCTATCGGAGCAACCGGGGCCAGAATAATAGTATCCTTGATATATGCCATGAGAAAAAGAGAAAAGACTTTAGGTCTTGCCACTCTCTGTGGCGGCGGGGGAGTTTCTATGGCATGTGCAATAGAGATCGTATAGTGCGGATATTTTAAAGCCGATTTTGTAATTGTAATAGGTCAGTTAATACGGTCAAAATAATATCGAATCAAAAATAGACGGCACCTGTTCTTCGCTAAAATTTAAAACGTGGCTGTGTGAAGCCAATATTGTCAAAAAAGACGGTTATCATGCTTCACATCTTCTATTTATATTCATGATATTGCCATTGTCTGAACTTCAGTTTGGTATTTTTTTAAATACTAAATTCCCACAAAAAATGTTCCACTATTTTTCTTAACATTTTGTGCAACTTATACTTATATACCATATAAGGTATTCAAGGTATCATATACGGTATTTCATGACAAACAAAAAAAAATCGAACAATGCAAAAGCGGTGGATAGAGCTATCGATGTCATCGAATTTATGGCAGCCGGTGATAGAGATCTTTCCTTGTCTGATATTTTGGAAGGCGTTAGAATCCCCAGGCAGTCACTGATTAGAATATTAAACACTTTGTGTGCTCGCGGTATTTTGGAAAAGACATATCAAAGAGGTTTTTATCGTTTGGGAATGAAGCTTATCTATTTGGGAAACCGCTTTCAGGATAAAATCAACCTTCGTTCAATGGCCTGGCCGTTTATGCAGGAATTATCGCAAGCAACCCATAAAACCATAGATCTGGCAACCTTTGACTGTGATCAACTTATTTTGATCGAGCAGATTAGAGGAAGTGAGCCTGTTTCGCTTTATTCGAGGGTCGGTAGCGTCTATCCGTATTTACATGCTCTCGGAGCTGGAAAAGTCTATCTGGCCCACATGGAGCCGGGAAAAAGACATAGCGCATTGGATAAAATAGGCCTTCCGGCAGTATCTGAAAAAACCATTACGGATTTAAACGAACTTGCGGCGGAGCTGAAAAAAGTTAAAAAAAATGGTTATGCATTTGAAGATCAAGAATTGAGAAAAGGTGTAAGGAGGATTGCAGCGCCCATATATAATATTCGTGGCGAGTTAGTCGGCTGTATCGGAATAGCGGCCACAATTTTTAGCTTCACCATAAAAGACAAAAAGAAATTGGGAAATATGGCTGTGGAGACAGCCAAAAAAGTATCATCCAGGATGGGATATAAGGCGTTTTGAGAAACTAATGACTACGCGCAAAATTAATCCAGAGCATATTGATTCCATTATTTCTTTGATGAACAAAGGTCCTTATTTCAATCTCCTGTCCATTATGGTAAAAGACTTGGGCCTTGGTTATTCTCTGTTGGAGGTCGATATTGAAAACAGGCATTTTAATCCATTTGGAGGTGTTCACGGAGGGGTTTATTCCTCGGTAGTCGATTCAGCTGCTTACTTGGCGGTTTATTGTGAATTGGACGAAAATGCCGGATTGATATCGCTTGACCTGAACGTTAATTTTTTAGCTCCAATAAGAAATGGAAAATTGATCGTCAAAGGACGGCGTATCAAAATTGGTAAAAACATTTGCGTTGCTGAAGCTACCGCTTTCGATCATAAAAACAAAATGGTTGCTTATGGCTCATCCAAACTGATGGTAACCCAGGGTCTTCAAACAATTTCCCAGATCGTCGACTCGGCAGGACTCACATCCTTGCCGTGTAAATTCATCTGAAAAGACTCAAAATTGAAGAATTTGTAAGAAGTCGAATTCTTCATGTTTTAGGTCTTAAAATTACAGACACTTAAAACTTTCATAAAAAGTTGCTTTTATGACTTTTTACGAAACCATCAAAATTCAATTTCAACTTCAAGAAATTTAAGGGAGGTTTTAAATGCGAAATGTAGTTATTGTATCCGGCGTCAGGACTCCGGTTGGTTCTTTTGGCGGGGCCTTAAAATCTACGCCTGTTGTCCAGCTTGGTGCTCTGGTGTTGAGAGAGACCATGAAGAAGGCAGGTCTGAGACCTGTTGCAACGAAGGAATTGACCAGCTTTGAACCCGATTTCCTGAAAGGTGAAGGTATGGTGGAGCTGGAAAAGAAGGCCTATGAATATGATGATTCTCTTCAGCCTGTCCAGATTGATGAAGTGATCATGGGAAACGTTGTCGGAGCCGGACAGGGTCAGAATGTTGCAAGGCAATCTATGATAAAAGCAGGTGTTCCCAAGGAGACCAGTGCGTTTTCTGTCAACAAGGTTTGTGCTTCAGGTATGAAAGCCGTGGATTTGGCGGTTCAGAAGATTCGATCCGGAGAAGCCGATGTTATGCTGGCTGGAGGCATGGAAAATATGAGTCTCATACCCTATGCTGTTCCAAGCGCCAGGTGGGGAGCCCGTATGAACAATACTGATCTGGTCGATCTTATGGTCTTTGATGCTCTTTTTGAGATCTTTTATGGCTATCACATGGGGATTACGGCTGAAAACATTGGCAACCTTTATAAAATTTCCAGAAAAGAGCAGGATGAACTGAGTGTTTTGAGCCACCAAAGGGCAAGAACGGCCATCGCCGATGGTCTTTTCAAAGAGGAAATAGTGCCTGTGGCGGTTCCCCAGAGAAAGGGTGATCCGGTGATTTTCGACACAGATGAACGGCCCATGGATACCAACATGGAGAAGATGGCAAAACTGCGTCCGGCTTTTAAAAAAGATGGAGCAGTAACAGCTGGGAATGCTTCAGGAATCAATGATGCAGCAGCAGCCCTGCTCATCATGTCTGATGAAAAAGCAAAGGAACTCGGGGTAAAACCTCTTGTTAGGATAAGGGCATGTTCAACCGGCGGAATTGATCCTGCATTTATGGGTCTTGGTCCTATACCGGCAGTGAGAAAAATTCTGCAAAAAGAGAAACTGTCTATTAATGATTTTGGTGTCATTGAGTTGAATGAGGCTTTTGCCGTCCAGGCGATCGCCTGTATGAGAGAATTGAATTGTGACATTGAAAAAACAAATCTTCTGGGAAGTGGAATTTCAATCGGTCATCCCGTCGGATGTACCGGTGCCCGGATTCTTGTGACCCTTATGGGAGAAATGCTGAGAAACGATCATGCCCTTGGACTCGCTACACTCTGTATCGGAGGTGGTCAGGGCATGGCGACGGTTTTGGAAAGACTTTAAATTGACTGTTTTGTAAAAGTTTGTTTTTTTGACTCGAGGTAACATATATGAAAAAAATTCTTGGTAT
>JAFCZU010000311.1 GCA_019314185.1 Deltaproteobacteria bacterium
GAACAATCGCGATTCACTTCCAGGGCGGCGGCCGAAAGAGGGGTGCACCTTCTCCAGTACATGGTCGATGAAAGGACCGGCACGCCGGAGTATCGACTGGTACTCAACAAGGTCTTGTGCGGAGTGAAATCGGGGATTCCGATTGTCCGGGGAATTGAGATCACGGACAAGGAGACGGAGGCCATTACCAATATGATTACGGCCATGATCCAAAACTGGAAGATCCTTGGCAATACCTCGATCGCCGGATTTCGCGAGTCCTTTCTCCAGCGCGAAGCCCGGCTGACGCTAAAGAACGACGCCTGGCATCTGCAGGTAGAGGAGCGAGCCTTTGATATGCTGCTGGATCAGATTCCGTGGAGCTTTTCCACCATCAAATATTCGTGGATGGACCGGGTGATTTTTGTGAAATGGCGGGAATGAAGGGTAATCTATAGACAATGTACGAACGAACACAAAAAAACGAAACACAACACACTGACACCCATCGGTCCACAGGCAAGCCGGTGTCGGCCCCGGGACCGGATTATGCTGTTTTACAGAAGCGTAAGGCGGCCATTCAGGACAGCCCGTATCTTTCGGCGCAACGCAAACGGCTGACCGCCGCATTCGGCAGTGGAGCCGGTGTGGCCCAGCGGCCGATGCAGCAGAAGGTCGTCCAGCGAACCGAGAACAAAACCGGCATGCCCGACGAGGTGAAGACCCGGATGGAGAGCGCGTTTAACACCGATTTTTCGGGCGTCCGAATCCATCCCGAATCGTCCGCCGCCCCTGCGGTGGGGGCATTGGCCTATACTCAGGGGACAGACATCCATTTTGCGCCCGGCCAGTTCAGCCCCAATAACTCGGCCGGCCAGCGGCTGCTGGGCCACGAGCTGGCCCATGTGCAGCAGCAGAGCCAGGGAAGGGTTCAGGCTACCACGGAGGTCAACGGCCTTCCGGTGAACGACAGCCCGGCCCTGGAAGAAGAGGCCGACCGTCTCGGGAGCAAGGCGATGAGGTAGGGGGGTTATCAGGGATCAGAGGCCGGGGATCAGGTGGCAGTAGAGAAAAAATGATCAAGAATTACAACACTATCGACTCAAAAAGAAATTGCATTATCATTCGCGACGCCAAAGGCAAGAAAGATCGGGTCACTCTCCTATCGCAAAAGGCTCTGTCTTTACTGCGGGAGTATTACAAGCAGTACCACCCAAAGGAATGGCTCTTTGAGGGTGCTACGTGCGGCAAGTACAGTACCACCAGTCTCAGGAAAATATTCCAGCGCGCATTGGAGCAATCCAGAATTAAGAAGGACGTGACGCTGCACAGCCTGCGCCATAGTTTTGCTACCCATCTGCTGGAACGGGGGGACGGATCTGTGGTACTTCCAGGCGTTGCTGGGGCACCGAAGTTCCAAAACAACGAAAATCTATACCCACGTAACGAAGAAAGGATTTGAGAATCTGAAATCTCCTCTGGATGACATGGATATCTATGGAAGAGGTGCACATATCCGGCTAAAATTGTGAGATAAACGCACCTTTCAATAAAGATACAGTGCAAATAAACGCACTGGTGTTTTTTGTTAATATTGTTATAGACAACCCTTCGACTCTCGCTCAGGACAGGTGGAAGGAGGCCTATAACAATGAATAAATCCAAATTAAAAAGGTTTGAGATATGTATGCACAAGTAGAGACGCCAAGAGAGAGTAAAAGTAGGGCAATTGCTAATTCGGTTGTTCAAAATAAAAGTAAGGTTAAGCAATGTTTTGGGTTTGTGGATAATCGTCCTGAGGCTGCAGCACAAAGAAAATTGCAAGAGGTGGCGAATAAAAAACCGCAAGCAAAACAAGCTGCTCAATTACAGACGATGGCTAATAATCTTGAGTCGCAACAGCAGCAACCCATTCAGACAAAAGAAAATAAAACAGGCTTACCCGACAATCTCAAATCTGGAATTGAAAATCTCTCTGGTTATTCTATGGATGACGTGAAAGTTCATTACAACTCCGACAAGCCTGCCCAATTGCAAGCTCATGCTTATGCACAAGGAACTGATATTCTTTTAGCATCTGGACAAGTAAAACATTTGCCCCATGAGGCTTGGCATGTAGTGCAGCAAAAGCAAGGTCGAGTTAAACCGACTATGCAAATGAAGGGTAATGTAAATATCAATGATGATATTGGCTTGGAGAAAGAGGCGACATCGATGGGAGCCAGAGCTATCCAAACCAAAAGTGTTGTAGACAAACCATTCCAACCGCTACAATCATCTGATAGCCAGGCAGGAACTGTCTATCAACGTGATATTGATCTTACTCCTTTAGCAGATACTGAAAATGATTTGTATTATACAGGTCATGGGGGTGGTAGGAAGCTCATATCGCAAGCTGATGCACCTCCCCCACAGCCGCGATCACTATACAACGAGCAAGATAATACGGCTCTAAATGGCGGTGAGCTTAAAGTTTGGAAACCACGTTCAAAACTAGCTGATAAGAAGAAGTTAAGTGGAGAGACTCCTGTCTATACAGAGACTCAAGAACTTGTTACAGATTTGCATGAAATACAAGAGACTGTGCTAGCACAAATGATGCGAGAGATACAAGTTGAAGTCAATGATGTGGGAGAGGGCGAAGAGCATCGGTTGGGAACCGCTGGAATTAATGATTGTCTGGGTTATGCAACAACTTTGTGCGCAATGATCGCCAGATACGGTGATAATCCCCAGGGTCTTGTTGGAAGAATGTGGGTACACCGAACTGATACGAACGTGGCCACCTTCCCGTACCATTCTGCTACAGTAGTTGCCCAAGATGGTACAGACGCCGTGACTTTAGAAGCTCATGCGGGACAGGATATAACAGCTCCAGTATTTCATATCAGGAAAGGCGGGAAAACTGGCTTTGAAGATGCAAACAAAGAATCTGCGCCAGGACAATACAGCGATACTGCAGATGAATTACAAATCGAAACATTACAAAATGCCACTGCGCTTACCAATAACCTTAAGATTGGTTGGGCAGATGTAAACTCACGTTCAGATAAATCTTCGATTTATGAGACCGGAGAGACAATTGTTCCTACCCCAGTTCATGTTCCCGAGCCTGAACCTGAGGTTGAGCCTCAACCATCTAACAGAGGAAAATGGATTCTGATAGGTTCAATTCTTGCTGCTATAATTGCAGGACTGGTTGCATTGAGCAAGTCGAATTCAGAATAACTTAAGACCTTGCTTAAAACAATAATAGGACATCCATGAAATTGACAATGGTTGTGAATGGAAGTGGGAAAAAAGAACGATAAAAAGCATGACACCAGAAAAACATAAGCCTGAAAGTGAGTAGGACAGGCATTATTAGATCAGCCCATAACAAAACCTAAAAATCATTAAAACGCTTTTTAGCCCAATTGTTATAGGCAATGAAAAAAAGCCTATAACAACAAATAAAAACAAATTAAAAAGGTTTGAGATATGTATGCTAAAGTAGAAAATCCAAAAGAGAATAAAAGTAGGGCGGTTGCTAATTCAGTTGCCCAAAAGAAGAATGAAGAAAAGACAAATACTAGGTTTGTGGATAATCGGTCAGAAGTGAAAGTTCAAAATAGTTTGCAGTTAATGATGCAAAAGATAATACAGCGGAACGGTGTACCATCAACTGATGAGCGCACTAAGTCTGCCCAAGTCGGAGATAGACATGACCCGCCCCATCCCTACATGGATTTAGGAGGTTGGTATAAGACTCTTATGAGCGGAAGAATTTCTGATTTATATTTAACTGCTCTTGGTTTTCCTGGTCATGCACAACAAATACAACAAGAGTTGGGTCATTTGAAAGAACTCATAGATGATAAGATGTTTAAGGATCAATCTATGGTTACTGCAAGAGAATACGAAACGTCAATTAAGAATTTTATAATAGAAGGCGCTAAAAATATAGGTTTTGATATAGAAAAGTTTATCTTTCGATTTTCCGGTGCCAGTACACTTTCGATTGAGAGACGTGATAATCGGTTGTATGTTAATGGTAGATGACCGTCCTGTTTGATGGATGCAAAAAAGGAAGGAATGGGGTCAAGTCTACTGTTGACCCATGGGAGATAAAATGTTATATGTTACAATATGTCACATCCACTTAGAATAGAATATCCCGGAGCATGGTATCATGTAATGAACCGTGGGAGACGGTCCGAATCCATTTTTTCAGATAAACATGATTATTTAAAGTTTATTGATCTGCTGAT
>JAFCZU010000312.1 GCA_019314185.1 Deltaproteobacteria bacterium
AGTTCCTTTAAAAGGTGAGATATGGATAGAACCATTGGGTAGATACCGTAAGTTTTCTGAAGGAAACGTAAACCAGCGGCTTTCCTTCTGTTGTGTGCCTGATTGTAAAATCATCTGGCCTGATGGCTTGCATGCGTTGGGCGAAGAGCCTGTAGTTAAAATTAAGGGGGATAAAAGTATTTCCGTATCATTCGAGGGAGGATGCGTTGCAATAGATAGTGATCACAGACATTGGAGAATACCACAAAGACAGACTTTTGTTGAAGGAACGCTCACAACGGAAGGTAATATTTCCATTCGTTTAGCAAGGATGATTCATCGAGCATCTTTGCAAGATGAGTACATGTCTCTTCTCCATTCTCTTACTTTGGAAGAGTTTTTTAACAAGGAAAATTTTATTCTTACTGGTTATCCAAAAGGACAAGCGAAGCTATTTATTCGAGAATGTGGGAAAAATAGGGCGTTAGCTGATTTCGGGCGGTTTAATGAAACGGGTAAGCTAAAATTCAATATATCAGCATTAAAAGATACAATTCGCCGGAGGCAGTTTGTTACCGGCCAAATAGGCGTTGAGCATTACGGAAAAAGCGTACTCACTGAAACGCGGATACTGAATACTCAAGAAATTATTAACCGGCTGATAACAGTGGATGATAATTTTGGCTGGAGCGATGAACTGGCCCCTGAACAGAAAAAAGCTCTCAAAAAGTTACGAAAATGCATAAATCAAAGACTCGTCAGAAGTTCCCTGTCAGTTTGTGATTGTTTGCCAGAGCAACTATCAAACTGGGGAAAAGAGATTTTGTATTGTGCATCGTTTTTTGATGGAACAAAATTGGAAGACTTGGAACAAGACACTGTTCCTCAGGATGATAATCGCGCTCAGGCATTCAAATGGTTGAAAATGGCCCGCTCTGTTTCTAATGCTGAAAAAGAAAGCTTAAACATTTCTGTTGATACACTGCTTGCCGATTTGAAAGTGATAACATGGACACCGCCTATAAAAAGATGGAAAAATGAGTTTGAAAAGATTTGCACGAATTTAAAGGCAGACTCCGAACTGACAGAATTGTTGCTGGAATGGAAAAATGAAGTGGATGGGAAGAATTATTTTGTCGAGTACAAAAGTAGAATTGGTCAAATGGTTGCAGGGAAGGAGCTTACCAATGCATGGAAATATTATATGAATAACGATGTTAGGGCATACCATAAAGCGAAAATAGCAATCGAAAATGGCTCCCCACCTGTGGCAGATTTAGCGTTAATTTTGATCAATATTTTGCTTTTAAAAAACAACACGCCTGAACAGGTGGAAGATATTGCAGGGAAACATCATAGAAAATTGTTGCCATATGTCGAGAGAAGCGTATTGCTTTGCAACAAAGCTTCCGGTAAGACTTTTGAGACAACAACTGAGCTATCTGATGGGGTAGATATCAATGTGCTGCCTTTAAATCATGAAGATGTGGATTTATTTTTAAAGTAGTGTTTGCCACTTATTAACAATACATATTAAGGCTATAATAATGGATAAAAATATATCAAGTAATAGTATTAAAGATAGTTTTTCACTGATAATCAATTCGATGGTTGATGAAAAAAACAAAAAGATAGACAAAAAGCACTATGCAGATGGGTTTGACCTTCTTGGTGCTGAGATATTCCCACAAAATAAGATTCCTTTTTCTGAAAATGAAATAAAGAAAGTTGGCTCCGATTTTATTGCCGAATGGATAGTAGAGAATTGGAGTTCCCTTAAAGAAGAGGGAAGAATACTATTTTTTGGAAAGCTAATTGAGCAACTTCATGGGAACCCTAAGCTTAGTAGGAGGTTTAATGTTTTGCTTTGCTCAAAGCTGGTAAGCCATTTTGCAGAAAGCGCTATTCGTTTTCTGGGAAAGATATGCCAGCAAACCAAAATTTCTAAAACTTTTCCTTTAAACAAAGACCTTTGTCTTCAAATCAGAAGTTTTTTTCTAAAACCAAAACAAAATCTTATTAAACAATTACCATTAAATTATAGTATTCCTGGAACAAAGGATGTAGCTAAATATGTAGTTGGAGCAGCATTTTTAGGAAACAAGAAAGGTAAAACGGCTGGGGAAATAGCTCAGCTTCAGGTGCTAAAATGGATTAAAGAATCAGGAATTGGTCTGGTTGTTCCTGGCGAGATTGCGGAACTAATTCGGAAAAGTGAGGCAGCAGCTAAAAATATTTCTAAAATTCAGGAATTTTTACCGTCATTCCCGGATGAGATTAAATGGGAAGAGGCTGTTATTACGGAACAAAGCGAAAAGCATATCGCAATAGAGGGGATCAGCACAATCAGACAGCCTGTCCAGGTGTTGCCCTCTCATTTAGTTAAGCAAGGTGATCAGGATGGACAAACGACACCTTCCGACGAGAAAAAGAAAATTACAACAATTAGTCCCAAAGACGAAGATATAGATCAGTTCGATCCTATTAGCTCCTTGAAACAATTGCAAAAATATATTCAGGAAATGCAAACCGCTGAGAAGAAAAGTCATGAGAAAATAACACGTTTAGAAAAAGATAATAATAACTTTTTAAATGAAATAAGTGAGCTGGGGAAAAAACAAGAAGACCTGAAGGACAAATTAAATGTTAGCCAAAGGGAATTGGTTAAAAAAAATGCTGATCTAACTGAATTAAAAACTAATTTAACAACATCACAACAGGATTTATCCAGCCTTAGACAAGAAAAAGATAAACTCCTTTCTCAATTAGAAGAGGGAAAGGCACATTATAATGATAAGTTGAACAAATTTTCCCGCACGATTGAAGCTAAAAGCAACCATAAGCAGGAGGTGATTATTAATCGGATCAGGGAAAGTTTACGTCCAGAATATCGTAATCTTGTAAAAATTGAGAACATAGATATGACTGTAAAAACAGCGATCGTAGTGCGGTCATTATTGAAAAGGATATTTTCAAAACTGAATACAGAAGGGATAGATTTTGCTGGGGATAATTAGCCATGAGCGGATGTTTTGGTGTTGATTTTGGGACGACAAACAGTGCAGTTGTCAGAATAGAGTTTGATCACATTGATAGATACGAAGATGACAAGGGTCTGCCATATCCTTCCATAATTGCCATTGACAAAATGACTGGCAAGATTAAAAGCCGCGGTAGAGCTGCATGGCGGAAACGTGAACAATTAAGAAAAGACTGCGAGATCATTACTTCTGTAAAGACCCATTTAGGGACTGATAAAACGTGGAATATTGGTGAAAGAACATGGTACCCACGTCAAGTGACAACTGAAATTCTGAAAGGATTAAAAGAAAGAGTTACTGGAAGAGGCGATGAAATTGATATGGATTCGGCAGTGGTAGCGATTCCTATAGGTTTCAGTCCTATCAAACGACGAGAATTGCGCGAGGCAGCCTCTGATGCTGGAATCAATATTTTGAACTTTGTTTCTGAACCCAGCGCTGCTGTCTTCAAACATTATTCAGAAGTTTCAAAATGGCAGAAAGTTGCTGTTTTCGATTGGGGTGGAGGGACCCTTGATATTGCAATTGTGGAGCTCAATAATGGTAACGTTGTTGAGTTGAGTACGCTTGGGAAGCGGCTTGGTGGGGATGATATTGATATCAAAGTGGCTGAGTGGGCTCATATGGAGATACTCAAAAAAAGGGGAGGGAACATTTCATTTAGGGAGATGCCAAGCACATGTCGTGATGATATGATGGAGCAGGCCGAACAAATCAAAAGAGACTTATCAGATAGATATGAATCAACAATTCTCTTGTTTAAATACGGTGAGATTGATGCTGAAGAAATAAGAATGAACGCGGATAAATTCGCATCTCTGATAGAACCAGAACTCAATAAGGCAATAGCCTGCCTAAAGGAGGCTGTGAAACAGGCAGGATTATCCATTGATGAACTCGGCTGTATCCTTATGGTTGGAGGGAGTAGCAAACTGCAAGGACTTTCTAAACGAATGGATGAAGCCTTTGATTGTATAATTATCGATCCTGATAAAGATTCTGATTGGCATGTGGCGCATGGTGCAGCGCTCCTAAATAAAACACAAGGCGAGTATCGTATTTCGCAAAACGTTGACTTACTGTTG
Source organism: Deltaproteobacteria bacterium (assembly GCA_019314185.1). The sequence goes on from JAFCZU010000312.1 coordinate 4,106, forward strand.
TCTGATGATACGTATTTCCCTCTCATTAAAAAAGGTAAGCCAGTTGTACATAAAGAGCAAACAGTCACTTTCGGTCTGGTGGAGGACAATCAAAACGCTCATTTCATCTTTATGGAATCAGAT
>JAFCZU010000313.1 GCA_019314185.1 Deltaproteobacteria bacterium
CAGTGTCTATATTCTCGGAAGAATAATGCGGATCTGATTTGTTTTAAACACAAACTCATATCACGGATATCAGCGTCATCAATTAAGGGTGATCTTTTTGCAGCGGAAGATAGAACTTGCACGACTCGTGATATGTTTTGAGCCAAAATTTCTGCTTCGCGTTGTTCCTGTTCAGGCACCAATGTAGAATACCACTCATCGATATTGAAATCATGTCGCCCAGGCCAGCTATCTATAGAAGGCAGCAGGACTTTATTGTTGTTCAAGTAAGTTGTTATTCTTTTGAATATACCTTCAAGCTCTTGTCTTAAAGTAACAATATAATCTTCCTGAAACATCTTTTATCCCTATTTTCGTATCATATCTTTGGAGAATGGAAACAACCTTTTTCAGACGCCGAACGGCGGCTGTTGAGCGGATGGCTTGGAGCGGCAGCGGAAAGCCAGTCCGGCTCAAACAGCTTTGTTAGACTATCTCTGTTGGTAGTTCTTTAAAGTTCGCTCTGAGAGCCAACGTTCATAATTATCAGCAACATAAAGGAGAACATCCCAATGATTCATTTTTCCAATTGCCCAAACCAGTAACCCAAACCGTTCATCATGATGAAATTGTTCGATAAGGGACATTGCTTCATCAGAAGAGAGAGCTTGATTTAATTTTGCTTTTGCATACGCGAAAGTAATTCCATCAATATTCCGAAGTTCGTCGATGCAAGTTGGATCATATTCAGCTATTCGTAAGTAAAGCCTTCCAACCGCCCAACCTTCTTCTAAAATATTGAGAAGTTTCCCGCGGTTCTCATATAGGTATGTTGGTTCGGTGTGCTGAATAAGAATTAGCACTGCTTTAGTTTCGCCATGTGTGAATGCACATTTTTCAATTTCTTTTCTAAAATGCGATATCTCGGCTTGTGTGATTATTTTTAAGCCTTTTCTTCGGCCTAAAGCATATCGTGACATTAGCAGAAAGTTTAAGATGTCTTGACGAGTTTTTGATGGCGCAAATTGGGAAAGTTCGCCTAAACAATAAAAAGCGCGCCCACGATGTTTCGGTGATAATTTTGCGAATTCACGAATAATGTCCCTAATTAAATTATCGTGAATTTCCAACCAGTTATTTGATGAATGCTCCAAAACGATTTTAAGTGACGCATCTCTTAATACAAGATTGCCAGAAAAGGAACGTTTTAGAATTTGGACTGCATCACTAACATCTAAACAACGAATAAGAGCGTATAGAACCGAGTTGTCTCCAATCCGTTCTTTTTTGCAGAAGTCTTCAATATATTTTATTCGATCCATGATAATTATTGAGTCAGTCTAACCCAGGCATGAGTGGCTGGGAAAAGCCTACTCCAACCTTGGAAATTTTACAAAAATATCATCTTGAGACGGCCTTGGCATAAAAGAAAACAGTCGCCAGCTTTTCCCAGTCCATTTCCATGCCCTTGTTCGGCCCTGCCCAGAACTGCTGGAAGCATAGCTACTTCTCTTCCGAGTTTTTCGCCTGCTGCGCTCTCTTCCCATCCAAGGACGAAAGGATTATTGGCCAAACACCCGCCTCATACAGCACACTTGCAAAACGCTGAGTATCCCACAGCACTATCCTCCTGTCGCTTTCAAATGCGTCATCAAAGATACGCTGAGCGTCAGGGGAGAGCCTACCGGAGATGATTGCCAGGGCGTAATCGGCTGAAGTCCTAAGTTGAGTGGCAGGGTCGACCCCTTTGAAGGTTAACATCTTTTTCAGTTGATCAATAAGTTCGCTAACTGTTCCACTACCGCTACTTTTCGATCCTACGTTCCCCGCTTTCACCTGTGCGCCAAAATAGGCAACTCGCCCTGGGAAAACATGTTTATGGAATAGCTGAATGTCAAAACCATGCTCACCAACTCCATGATGAGATACACGTCGAACCTGTTCAAAATTTAGGGCACGAAGAGCGGGCACCACAAATTCGTCTAAGAATTCAGTCTCCATTCCGGATTTATATGATTCAATTATTTGTTCGATCGTGGTTGACATTGGACGGGGAATTGACCGCGTACTTCGAATCCTGGTATTATTATCCCCACCATCTCCGGGCTCCTCTAATTCTACAATTAAATCGGCTCCCAGCATTTTCTCTACCCCTTCACGGATAGTCGTCATAATCACTTGAATGTTTGGCGAGGACAACTGGTGGTATCGATGTAAAAACCGGTCAGATATTAACTGGGTAGGAAAATCATCAAAGATTAGCAACACGTGACGATACTGCCCCAAAAGAGTAGCGGCTTCCAATAAGAAATCTGAGAGCAGATGGGCTTTGTCCCCGGTGCCTGAAGTCCCATATGGGGAAAGGGCATCTTTTTCCCAATGCTGAAAGTATAAACTGCCATCTCTTGCTTCAATCTTTCGGAATGCTCTGTCCTGTCTTTGGTTTACGCGTCTGAGTATCTCCAAAACTGCTTTTCTTGCCGCATTTGAGCTTGCGTCAACGTAACCAAGAAACCTTGCTGACACCTGAAAGAATCTGTCTTCAGGCAGATCGCCGGAACTGATTGAATAAGGATCGTGATAGCTAGAGAGGTAAACAAAATTTACCAGTCCAGAGAGAATGCTTATGTCAGGGCGCATAGTGCCGTCAACCCTGACTTCGTCCTGAACAAATATGATTTCTTTCTCAATCGCAACCTGTGCTAGGCTAAATTCTCGTTCTAGTTTAAGGTCTCCGAGCGTTGGGTGCGCGAATTCTATTGCAACTTTCGCTTTGGAAGAAGCTTTTCCCCACGATTGCAAAGGCACGGGCCCTTCTGAGGTAAGTGCCGTCGCAATAGCACGGCATATCATAGTTTTTCCGCTGCCATTAGAACCATGCAATAGGGTCACGCGCCCGAGGGCTACTCTGATCGTATCTTGAATTGATCCATAAGATGATATTTCGATTGCTTTGATCATGCAAACCTCAATGATTTGGCAAACAACGCCGCGCGGAATATACAGGATTTCGCTTTGCTTTCCAGATCAGAGGCTGGATGTTCCACTTTAATTTCGTATTCCATATAAAAGTTGTCATTTTCTACGAGATCGATAAAAGTACTCCGCCGAACGTATAGAGTTTTATCCATTGTCCCGCAGTACAAGAATACTGGAAAGTCCGGTTTGGCGGAAACAGTTTGAAAAACTCGGACGATGCGTTTTCTCAGCGGGATGATGGATAAAACTTTGTTGGACTGTGCCGCTCCGATAAACGGCTAATTATCTACCATTATCTATGGGGATTGTAAAGCTGTGATTCTGCGTCAGGATATGTAAATTTTCGAAGTTTATAATTCTCATTGATCTGAAATTTAGTTCATACAAGCAAAAAAAGGCATCAGGATGCCAAAATTTATTTACATAAAGCATATTATAGTAACTTCCGGCCAAATACCGCCAGGTTTGGGCGCACCTCTCCTGTTGCTCTTCAATGAGCTTTGACAAACCTATATGGCACAATCATCCATATAACCTGTTGCCGGTGACAAAAAGGCTGTCTGGGTAATTAATATAGGTCTAAATCAGTATGGAGACTGCTACCCTGATGGATGCAAAATTTCATATCCACTGGGACCAGACCCTTCCGGTATCAAGCAAACCTGACGCATTTTTCCTTTCCCGCAGCAGGGACAAAGCGTAATGTCCTTGCCTGTGAGTTTCTGCATCATCTCTTGAACTGACTGGTTGACAATTTCCGGCAGTTCAGGTGAAAGACCGAGCAGTTCCCGGCATCTTCGTACATTTTTACGTTTGCACCGGTTTGCAAACAGACCATAATGCCGGATCCGTATAAAGCCTTTTGGCAACACATGCAGCAGGAAGCGTCAGTATCTATGGGACGCTCCTCAGTTTATAAGTTTATATCGTCTATAAGTAAATATTGATTTTCTTTTGCAATTTTTTCGACACGTTTAACAGATTTCTTTCTTCCACCACTCTTTGTCCTTTTGCCATAAGCAGAACGACTTTCTTTGACGACAAAACCGATTTTCTTATGTGTTTAATCGTTATTTCCGTAGGCTGCCTTGTCTTCAGCAACCGCTGCCTGTTTTGGACGCTCAGGCAGTTGAATATCTATATGAACCTTTGGCCCCCAGAACCTCAGCGACTCTGCGCAACATGCTTAAGGAGTGGCCCTCGTACGATGTTGATTCAAGACGGCTAATCTGCTGTTGAGACGTTCCCACCCTTTGAGCTAACTCC
>JAFCZU010000046.1 GCA_019314185.1 Deltaproteobacteria bacterium
TTGAACCTACGCGCTTTTATTCATTTCTGCTAAGAGAAAAATGAATAAATCAAAGGACTTCGTCAATAGAAACTTATAATCTGAAGAACGTAGTTTTTCCGAAACTTATAAACTGAACAACTCTCGTCTATAAGACGAGGGGTTCATGAGGGGGTCGATTGGAAATCGACTGTCATCTGTAACGGGTTCGCCCTCTTGCTCCTCAATGTATGACTCTGTTGATTTACTCCGATTTTGAAAAACTGAACACAAGATATTGTTGTTTATTCGACATCAGACACACCATGTTGTAGCAATTTTTTTGAAATGATAGTAAATCAACAGAGTCATGTATTGTTGAATCATTTCATCCGTAATATTACCGGAGCTAACTGCCAAGTACCCGCGTGCCCACAGATGTCTGCCCCAAAACTTCTTTCTCAAATGGGGAAACTCCGATAGCACTCCGATAGCAACCTACGTGAGCTTATATACCTTTAAGCCATTGCATAATTTTGCTCACGTTTTGAGTCGGACGGTATGAGATGAACATATGGATATGGTCACCAGACACTTTATCGGTAATAATTTCGATCTCATGCTCCAGCGCAATTTGTCGCAGCAAGTCCCTTGCACGGATTGCAACCTGGCCAGTCAATACCCTTTTTCGATATTTGGGAATCCAAATCAGGTAGCGATAATTATAACCTTTTCTTCGCCCAAAGGCGAGGGGTTTCAACCATCCCCAAACGGGACACTAAAAGAGCGGACTGAAAACGCACTATGTCGCAGGTAAGATGTAAATGGAAAATGCATGACTTTTGAACTGAAAAAAACACCCAGCCGCCGTCGCGCAATAGCAATCCAAATGGCGGGGGGGTATGTCAACAAGGGGATAATCATCATACAGGGGTTTTTGCTCATCCCGCTTTACCTGCACTTTATTGGTGATCGTATGTATGGGCTGTGGCTGGCTTCGGGAGGGGTGTTGGCTTGGCTTGCATTTATGGATATGGGGATAGGAGGTTTGTTGATCCAGCGAGTTTCCAGTGCTTATGGACGACGGGACTATGAACAGGCAGTAAATTACTTTGTTAACGGTTTGGTGGTGTATGGGGTGCTGGATTTGCTTTTTTGCTCATTGGTTTTTGGATTGTCTTTTTTTATCCCGGGTTGGTTTGGGGCAAAAGGGGAGGAAGCCTCTCTTCTACGTACCTGCTTCCAGCTCGCTGGTATCGCTACGGGAGCCGAATTTCTAAACAATTGTTTGCGAGGTTTTGCACAGTCGCTCCAACGCCCTCTATTTCCTATTTTCTCCATGATCAGCTTTCGTATTTTGGGACTGGCAGCTATTGTGCTTTTACTATATCAGGATTACCGGCTATGGGCCATCCCCATAGGTCTGTTGATCAATGCGATCCCTGTTTTGGTATTAAATATTTACTACAGCTTACGTCTCACTCAGGAATTAGGGGGAGTTTGGAGAATAAACAAAACCATGATTCGGGATTTTTACCGACTGAGCCCGGCCCTCTTTGCTGGTAGAGTAGGAAATTCAATGGTCAAGAATATCGAGCCGGTACTCATTGCTATGATTCTCAGGCCCGAGTTAGCCCCAGCATTTATCATTACCAGACGGGCAGTCGATATGGTAGAGCAGTTGCTTCAAGTGATTAATGCCTCCACTTTTCCCAGTTTTGCCCATCTTTATGCAGAGGGAGACATCAAAAAGTCCCGACGTGCCGTGTCTATGATAATGGCACTATGTTTTGGCGCAGGTCTAATCGGATTTGGTACTTACATTGCGGCCAACCGAGCATTTGTGCATCTTTGGGTTGGCTCCGAACATTTTTTGGGGCAGGGACTGACCCTTTTGATGGCTATGGGGCTGTTAATGATGGTCATTAACCAATTTCTTTCCCGTTTCATCATTGGTATGGGCGATATCGTCTGTCCTTCTTTGCTGATCCTTGCTGAAGCCGTGATCCGTGTGATCCTGATGGCAGGTCTTTTGCTTGGGCTCGGTCTTGCGGGACTCCCCCTGGGCATGCTGATAAGCTGTGTGATTTTTGGGTGGATCTACTACAAAAGGTTTGAAGCAAAATTGCCGTTCTCGTTTTTTCAGGACTGGAACTGGCTGCGACCTTCTCTGCTGGTGCTCGCGGTCTTTAGCATTGGATTTTTTGCTGCTCGACAGGTTCCGATTCTTGAAACCTGGATTAGATTTGGAGTGTATTTAATTTTTGTAGCAGGCGCTTTATCAATGTTTAACCTTTTATTGAACCCTTCGTTGCGATCTTTGTTTGCGGTTCTTCCTATTCCCTTCTTCAAAAAGCATATAACGAATTAGGACAAAATAGAATGATTAAAAAAATGTTAAAGCAAACTTCTCTTTATTTTTTTTGGAAAGAATATTGCGAAATCCGTGACTATTGGCGATGGCTGAAAAACGGCAGGCCAGTCCCGCCTCCGCACGGTATCAAGCAAGGCGTAATCAAGGAATACGCAGGGGAGTATCAATGCCCGGTTTTTTTTGAAACCGGCACCTATAACGGTGATATGATTCAAGCAGTGAAGGACGATTTTAAACAAATCTTCTCAGTGGAGTTGAGCGAATCGCTTTACAAGCAAGCCCGGCTGCGTTTTAATAATGATGACCATATCTCTCTCCTGCAAGGAGACAGTGGGAAAGTGCTTCCTGAAACTCTTAAACGAATATCGGAACCTTGTTTATTTTGGCTGGATGCCCACTATTCGGGTGCTAATACCGCCAAAGGCGATAAATTTTCACCTATCATGGAAGAAGTTCTCCCGATTTTGGATCATAAAGTAAGGAATCATGTCATTCTGATTGATGACGCACGGGAGTTCACAGGAAAAGATGGTTATCCAGAGATAGTAAAATTCACACAAGAGGTAACTCAAATTCGTCAAGACCTAAAGATAGTGGTTGAATTGGATATAATAAGGATATTTCACAAATGAAAGTCCTTATAGTTCAAAGTTCTATTGTCTATGATTGTGATCTGCATTCCTATCGAAAAAGCATTTAATTGTTTTGAGAATAGAAATTAAGTTTTGCACCACTGAAATGACCTTAATGCAGTTGGATGCCCAGTATGAACGTTTACAAAATTGACAGAGAACGCTGGATGAAACAAATGGATTTTTTAGGTAAAGAGCCCATATTCATCATTGGCTACCCTAAATCTGGTAATACCTGGCTTGCAAGACTCATTTCTGATGCCTTCAGTTCGCCCATCGTAGGTGGGGATAACCCAATAGACCAAGCTGACAAGAAGCAAAGCTATACAGGACAGTTTCTTATTTATAAGTCGCATTATTCTAAACAAAGCAAACCTAATTATATCAAGGAGTCCAGTAAGATACTTTATATTGTAAGAGATTTTAGAGACGTGTTGGTTTCTGGTTTTTTTCATAATCACAGAGGCGCGAATGAATATAAATATACAATAGAAAACACCTTGGATTTAAGATTTCATTCGTTTTACCGCTATTATTTTGTACGTCAAGTAGATAGAATGATAAGAAAATGGCAAGGAAGTGAAATTACTGTTTTTAGAAATAACATAAAAAAATTCATTTCCATTTTAAAATATTTTGTTCTTAGAGAAAAATGGCCGACGAGTCTTTCTGTAGGAAATTGGAGTGAGCATGTTACCTATTGGATAGAACTTCCCAATGCTTGTGTTATTAGGTATGAGGATTTATTGGCCGACACCTTCGCCACCCTTAAAAAGTCATTTAGTAAAATAAAAATAAGCTGCTCTGACCAACGCCTATTTGAAGCAATCGAACGCCAGTCTTTTAAGACTCGCAAAAAGGAATTTCAAAAAAAAGGCGACCAAGTTAATACGGTATTTATGCGAAAAGGAGTCGCTGGAGATTGGAAACGGTTTTTGGATGAGAAGATGATTCAGCATATTAAGAAAGCCCATGGTCCGACAATGAATCGGTTAGGTTATGAAATTTAAACATTTTTGTTTGTAAATAATCGTAATCAATTGGAAGAGAAATCAGATTTCGAAAAAACTCGTCAGTGCGATTATCGGTGCGGGCTGCTTATTTTTAGAAAACGTAAATAAATATGAGCTTAGTACAATATATCCTCACGAGAGTGTATAATCGCACTTTCTTGCCACTTATAAGAAAGAAGCAAATAGAACAGCTTCCGGAATTAATAAGCCAGCTTCAAAAAGTTCAGGGGGCTGAAAATGAATTTCAAGAGATTTTAGAGGTTGTTCGACAAGAACCGCGCTCAATTATTCCTTATAAATTTATTGAAAAATATAAACGTATGCCTATTGAAGTTTTTGATGATTCGGAAGAATGTTTACCATACGCCTTAGTCAATCAGCAGAAAGTTTATTTCCCTTCAGTGTTCGATCATGAAGAAATCCGTTACCATGTCAGGCAGAGCCTTTGGGAACAAGCGGATGAATCTCCTCATCGTTATTTTCATCAAAAAAATACTTCTTTTCAGGGAAATATGCGGTAGTAATTGGAGCATCGGATTGCCTCTTTGCAATGCGAATTTTGCCGCACTTTGAAAAAGTATTTTTATTTGAGGCAGACAAGAAATGGCACGTCCCAATGAAAGAGACTCTATCAAATTTTGAGGATAAAGTGGAAATAATCCCCAAATGGGTTGGTGATAAAGATGAAAAAAATTGTATCACATTAGACAAATATTTTGAGGGAAGTTACGATAAGGTTGATTACATCCAGGCAGATATTGAGGGTGCAGAAATGAAGATGTTATGGGGAGCAGAAGAGCTTGTTAAGACGTCTTCCATGTTGAAACTGTCTGTTTGTTGCTACCACAACTCCTATGATGAGGCAGAAATTGGGGATTTTCTGAGAGCAAGGGGTTTTGCTGTCCGACCGTCTAAAGGCTATATGCTGTTATTCATGCAATATCCATTGAAATATCCCTATGTTAGGCGAGGGGTTTTGTATGCTTCAAAACCTGGTTTAGAAGTATGAAGATTGCAGTTGTTCCAAACTCTTCCGATCATCTGAGTAACCTGCTTTTCACCGATACAAATGCTCGAGATGATGTTTTGGCCCCCTATAGAGAAATTAAGAAAGCAGGAGAAGAACGGGGCTGGTCGGTGGCGACTTTTGATCAACTCCCCCTCAGGGAGGCAGACAAAGTTTTAGCGTTTAATTTTGAAGCGTTTCCTGAAGCCATTCTTGCAGCGCTGAATGCGGTGGGAAGAGCCAATATGGTTGCTATCGTCCATGAGCCGCCCGATATTGCACCCATTTATTATGATCAGGATATTCAAAGCTGTTTTGGTGGTTTTTATTTGCCCGAGAAAAGCATGCCGGATAACAAAAATAGTTTTTATCTGGGGTTCCCGGTTTCTCCGGTTGATACTGACTGGATACCTTTTGGGGCCAAGAAACTTCTGGTATCCATAACAAGCGGCAAGTTTGCATGCTTTAAAGGATCGCTTTATGGAGAGCGAATCAGGGCAATAAAGCATTATCAGGCATTTCTTCCGGATCAATTTGATATGTTTGGCCAGGGCTGGGAAAGAAATACGTTTTTCCCTGGAATCTCTCCTCACAAACTGTTCCCCTGTTATAAAGGAACCGTATCATCAAAGCATGAAACTATGCGAAAATATAGGTTCAGCATTTGCTATGAAAACAGCAATAATGTCTATGGGTACGTGACTGAAAAGATTTTTGACTCTATGCGTGCTGGATGCGTGCCTATTTATCTCGGCGCTCCGGACATTGAAAAGTATGTACCCAATGCTTGTTTTGTTGACCGCAGAGAATTTGGTTCTGATCGAGAGGTGGAACAATTTATATTGGGTATGAGCAAGGAAAAATATATAAGCTATCTTGATGCCATAAAAGAGTTTTTGAATTCAAATTCTTACCTCGACAGACTTCCAGATCGCTATGCACAGAGGGTACTCTCTTTTCTTGAAAAGGAAATCACAACAAATTCCGATTGTTTTTTTATAGAGGGCCAGCGAAAATTGAGAGTGTTTGCAGCTATGAAAAACATTCGCTGTGGCAGCTTCCCGGATAAATGTAAGGGTGTGATGCTTTTTTTGAAACATGGGGGACTTTATGACTGGGTGAGGTTAGTTAAAGTAATTATCGCGTTTATGATCCAAAAAGCCGGTATCGCCGATATGATAACCTGGATTCGGATACAGAGAATATAGTTCAATATCTAATTTGCAGCCATTATGTTAGATTTTATACATGTAGGAGATTATAAGACAGGAACAACCTGGTTACAGAATTACGGCTTTCGGAACCATCCCGAGATCCATTATCTGGGCGATTATTTTGAAAACAGAGAGTATCACCGTTTGTTTCATGAGTTAATCGATGCGCGAGATTTGGATTTTGATGCGAACTCCTTGCGGCGGCGATTTTCAGAGGAAATAGCCAAGGAGCCCATAGAAGGTAAAAAAGTTGGGGTGTCGCGTGAAGTATTAAGTCAGACCAGCTTCATTACCGGAGAAAATGCGAGACGAAACGCTGAACGGCTAAAGGCTGTCTTTGGATACACCAAGGTTATTTATGTTATTCGAGAGCAGTTCTGCATGCTCAACTCTATATACAGCCAATATGTCAAAATGGGGGGTACTTAAATTTGAAGATTTTATCTTTGATCCCATACAGGCGAAAGGGCTTATCAACCGCCTTCAATACGATAAGAATATTGCCATGTATCAAGATGTTTTTGGTGCAGAAAACATTCATGTGGACTTGTTTGAAAAGTTTGTCCAAGAAAAAAGGGCATTCCTGAGGAGGATATACGAGTTTGTAGGTTGTGAAGAAATTAACCATTTCCCAGAAACAGGAAAGGAAAAAGTAAATCCCAGTTTAACCACAGTGGCTTGTTCTATCCAACGTTTGCTTAATCGTTTTGTTCGTAATCCATACAATCCAAGTAGCAATGTGTTACCAATAGATAAAATTATAACACTTTTTCTGCCTCAGTATTACAAGTCAAAGCTGGACATTAACACCTCTCGAAATGTCATTCCGAGTTATGGCATACTCGACCAGAAAGCTCGTATCAACTTTGCGGTTAATATGGCGCTGACACATAGAATCGAAAACATATCTTCCAAAATTAGCATAGGGGATCCTTTGAGACTTTCCAATAAGATGCAAGACTTATTAAGAAATAAATTTAAGCGATCATATCCTTTTAGAAAAGTATAAATTAAAAGTCGATGAATATGGTTGGCACCATTAGAGCAGATCAATATTATGAAGCAAAAATATGGATAATAACATATGAAAAAAATTTTAAAAGCGATAGGAAACAGACTTTATTTGACAACACAAAGTCGTCGCTGTCGGTCGTGGTTTCACATTGAGGGAGATAGTACCTTGCGACTAGAATACCCTCTAAATAAAGATTCGGTAGTGTTTGATCTTGGAGGTTACAAAGGGCAGTGGACGAGCGATATTTTTTCAAAATATTGTTGTAATGTTTATGTATTCGAACCGGTAATGGCCTTCTATGAAACAATTAAAAAACGCTTCCAGCATAACAAAAAAATTAGGACATTTCCGTTCGGTTTAGCCGAAGAAAATAAAAAGGTCGTACTTAGTGTAGATAAAGATCGTTCTTCCATGTTCAAGGGTAGCGATGAGGGCGAAGCAATAGCGCTTCACACTTTTAAAGAATTTTTGGGCACCCACCAGATTAGAAATATTGATCTGATCAAGATTAATATTGAAGGGGCAGAATACGATTTACTGGATTTCATTATAGAAGAAGGCCTGCAAACCCGCATCAGTAACCTACAGGTGCAATTTCATGATTTTGTTCCGTATGCAGAAAAGCGAATGAAAGGTATTCAGAAAAAACTGGAGAGAACTCACGAAATGACCTGGCAATATCCTTTTGTTTGGGAAAACTGGAGGATTCGGAACCGTGCCTAAAAAACTTCGCATTTTCCAGGTCATCAGCGCCAAAGCAAATAGCGGAATAGCCGGGAACCTAACCTGGTATCGCAATCTCCATGAGCCGCTTGTTGAAATGGGGCACGGCGTGGTATTGTTCTCTGCAGATGAGGGAGAATTGGCAATGGCGCGTAAGGACAAGAAATTGCGAGCCGATTTTTCTCAGAGGCTTTTAGATAAATTCCGACAGGAGCATATCCGAAAGCCGTTTGATTTGTTTTTTGCGTACCTAAAAGAAGGAGTGGTCGAACCTGGAGCAATCAAAGAGATTGGAAAGACCGGGGTGCCTACCTGTAATTTCTCCTGCAACAACACCCATCAGTTTTACTTAGTGGAACAGCTTTCGCCTCAATTTGATTACAACCTGCATTCTGAAAAAGACGCCCGAGAAAAATTTTTGAAAATTGGAGCCAATCCCTTGTGGTGGCCAATGGCTTCCAATCCGAAATATTTTAAGCCGGAGAATCATGAGCGAACTATAGATGTATCTTTTGTGGGTGGGAACTACGGTCTTCGTGCCCGGTATATCAAGTACCTCCTTCAGAAAGGCGTGAATGCCCACGCTTATGGCCCGGGTTGGCAGGGTGGAGCGAAAACGCCTTTCCGCTCAGCGGCAAAACGATACCTCTACATTATGCAATCTCTGTTTAGCCGCCAAATCAAAGATCAGGCGCGTGCAAGTGCCGAACTGGCCGATCATGATTTGCGTCGCTCACTCAGCAAACTGTTCCCTTCGAATGTCCATCCGCCAGTCTCAGATGCAGAACTCATCAGTCTCTATAGTAAAAGTAAAATCAGCCTGGGAATTCTTGAGGTCTATGACAACCACGATCCAAGTTCCGGGGTGTTACGCCACCTCCACCTGCGCGACTTTGAAGCCCCCATGTGCGGGGCTCTTTACTGCACCGGGTATACGGAAGAATTGGCCGAGATGTTCGAACCGGGTGAAGAGATTTTGACCTATCGGGACGAAGGGGAACTGCTTGACAAGGTAAAATACTATTTAAAACACGAAGGTGAGGGTGAAAATATTCGGCTTGCCGGACGCCAGCGTGCCTTAAAGGATCACAGCTATCAAAGACGCTTTGATCAGCTTTTTGAGAAAATCGGGCTAAAATGAAAACAAATAATGAATATCGCCCTGAAGTCAGTGTTGTCATGCCGGTATTTAATGGCGAAAAGTACCTGAATGAAGCCGTTGACAGTATATTGGACCAAAGGTTCAAAGATTTTGAGTTTATAATAATAAACGATGGCTCGGTGGATAATACTTCCAAAATCCTCGATAGCTACTCAGATGGTAGGATTCGCCTGGTTCAAAGGGAAAACAGAGGATTTGCTTATTCTTTAAATGAGGCAATTCAATTAGCAGAAGGCAAGTATATCGCCCGGATGGATGCAGATGATGTTGCGCTGGAAAATAGACTCCGGTTGCAGTATGAGTTTATGGAATCACACTCTGGAGTAGATATTCTTGGAGGTCAAGCAGATATTATTGACGAATATGGCCGTTTAATAGGTGAAATGCGTAAGCCGGCATCATGGCCGAATATTTCCAAATATATAAAATATGCCTGCCCATTATGCCATCCCACATATTTTGTGCGAGAACATGTTTATGATATCATAAAAGGTTATAGAAACATACCGCCCGTTGAGGACTACGATTTTTTGTTCAGAGCCTTTGAAAAAGGCTGTGTTATGAGAAATCTTCCTGAAAAGATACTTAAGTACAGGAAAACTAACAACAGTATGACTGCAAACAATTTTCTACGGACAGTAACCCTTACATCTCAGGTTCAGAAGTTGCATGTGCTGAGGGTTAATTCCACAGGGAGTATAGACAGAATTGATAGCATTAACTATGTCTTGAAAAAATACAATAAAAAACCCAACTTTTGGTTCAATTTTGTTTATAATTCCAGAAACAAGTTGCTTGCCATTCGAAAAAGACAGAAAGGGTTAAAAAAATATCTGCTTTTTGTATCTATTATTGTCGTCTCATTAGGGAATTATCATATATTCCAAAACACTTATAAAGGTTTTAAATCGTTGAGATGGAATAAATAATTCGCATATTAAGGGCCGCATTTAAAAGGATTTTTTTGTTTTAAGGTTTACATCAAACATGAGCCTGCGTGGGTCGTTAGAATTTGTTTTGCTTATCTTTTTTATGGGGTATGTTGGTTTTGTAGCAACCGGACCATATCCTGTAATATTATGGGGTGTCAAGCTGGACCATTTGTTTGCTTTTGGGACAGCCATACTTTCATTGTTCTTGTTTCCATTTCGATGGCCCAGGGGATTGCGATCAGTTTACGCCAGCGTCCTACTGTTCCTTGGCATTGCTTTTATTACAACCATATCTTCATCTCATCTTGATACTTCCTTAAGGGGTTTCATGGTTTCTTTGGGTTATGCAACGATAGCGCTTCTTACACCCCTATTTATCCATGGCCGTGTCATCTTGCTTCGACGGTACCTATTTATAGCCGCAACCTTAACAAGTCTTTTTGTCCTATGTTTATATTTCTTTGTTCATGGCATTGGCCGTTTGCAATTATCCCCGCTGGTAGATCCAAACATGACTTCCGTTGGACTCTTTATGTGTATTATCATCTTCTTCCCCGAATATTTTAAAAAGAGAAAGACTTCCTTAATTGGAGGATTGGCTACGTTATTTTTTATTTTCTCAGTCGCGATCATTGTAAGTGGTGTTATAGTCCTTCTATCGAGAACAGCCTTGTTTAGCTTTGTGGTCGCATTAATTTGGGGTTTTATTTATGCGACATTAAAAAATAAAAAGTTTTTTAATCGACAGGTATTAAGGAAAATTAGCATAGTTGTTATTGCGTCTATTTTAGGAATAGTATCATTAAATATAGTAAAACCTGATATCGTATCAAGGTATACTCATCGCGTCAAAAGAATATTCCAAGGAAATCACCTTGCACCAACTGAAAGCATGCGAATCATGGCGCTAAAAAATACCCTGGGTCTGTGGTCTGAAAATCCAAAGACATTTATATTGGGTGACGGTTTTTTTACAATAAATCCACACAACGAGTTTTTACGAATGCTTGGTGGCTCGGGTTCATTGGGTTTTGTTTCATTTCTACTCATGTTTTTTGCTTTTTATGTTACATGCTGTCTGTCCCGAACTGCATCTTCAATTTATCTATTTGGGCAAAATGCTCTTTTTGCGTATCTTGTTATTATGATACAATTCTACGGGCATACCAAGAGCTTATGGGTCGGACTTACCTTTCTTTTAATAAATTATATGGCCCAAAATAGACCTCAACCGAGATCCCAAATTACACAGGCACGGCAAATGGTGATCGTTGAGCCCAGAGCAATTATTACATGAGCGCTTTGGCAATACGGACTTTTCAGATAATCCCTGCATTTTTCGGCTATGGCGCAGATAAGTTAGTTGTTGAGTTGCATCAATTATTCCTGCAAAGAGGGGTGAATTCACATATTATCAGCTTCGCGGGGGAGTGTCCCTTGGAGATTCCATTTGTTAGCAGTTTGGGTTTACAAAAGCCTTATCACCCGAAGGCAGTTTTTCGATTATCGCAAAAATTAAAAGAGATTGCAAAGCGGGACCCGGGCAAGCCAATTCTATTGCACACGCACTTGACCCCGTGCCAGCTATGGACTCCTGTTGTGGCGAGGATAGCAGGACGGACCGTCCCCCTCCTTACGACTGAGCATAGCACGAGCAACCGGCGGCGCCGTACTATAAAATTTGGAAATTTCTTTGACCGACAGCTCTACAAACCTTACAGACATGTTGTTTGCATCAGCGAAGGAGTTAAGACATCGATGATCAATTGGTTGCCAGAGATAGAAGGCAAGTTGATTACTATTCCTAATGGGGTAAACATAGATGAATTGGGTACGACACCGCCGCCGGATCAGAATACGGAATATCCAGTCATTATCTCAGTAGGCCGTCTTCAAAGGATGAAAAACTACCAAGCGGCTATCAATGCCTGTGCTTTGCTCAAGGATTTGAACTTTGAGTATCATATCTTGGGTGATGGAGATGAGAAACCTGCTCTTAGGAAACTCATTGAAGAAAAACGCTTGGCGAACAAAGTGAAATTGTTCGGGTTTCAATCTAATGTGGCGAAGCATTTGAGCCGGTCAAATATTTTTCTTATGCCATCCTATTGGGAAGGTTTCGGACTGGCTGTAGTGGAAGCAATGGCATGTGGGCTGCCGGTAGTGGTGAGTGATGTGCCCGGTGTTCGGGAAATCGTTGGGCAGGATCAGAAAAGCGGTTTTTTGGTAGATCCACACGATCCAGTATGCATTGCAGAAAGACTGAGATATTTGATTCTCTCCAACAAACTGCGCGCAGATATGGGAGCGTACAATCGGGTATATGCCAGAAAATACTCCATCAATCGAACTGCGCAAGGCTATCTTAATCTCTATCAGAAGGTGTTTTCATATAGTGCTTGCTAAATTTGAAGAAGTAAAAAAGATACTGATTTGTCCTCGGACTGGACGTCCCCTTGTACAAGACGGCGAGTTTTTCATGGCTCTTAATGATGGGAAATCAAGTAAAATTCGCTATTGTTCCGTGAGCGGACAACCTGTACTAGTCGACTTTAACAATTCTGTGCTCGACGAAAACGAGACTTTTATGATGGATGGAGGCTCTGTTCTGCAACGCAGGCAATGCAGGCTAAGGAGTTGGATAAAAGGGCATTTGCTCCATCCAGATGCAAATAGACTGGCTGGTAGAATGGCGTGGGAATGTATTCAAAATCTCAAAGCGAAAGTTGAAAGGCCAAGATTGCTAATGATAGGGGCTGGTGTGAAAGGGATCGGCACAGATGTTTTTTACGATGACCCTGATACTCAGGTTGTCGGTTTTGATATCTATGCATCACCATTGACACATTTTATTGCTGATGCTCACCGGATTCCGATAGAGACAGGTTCTGTTGACGGTGTTTGGATACAGTATGTTTTGGAACATGTGTTGGAGCCGTGGAAGGTGGTAGGCGAAATCAGCCGTGTTTTAAAAACTGATGGTCTGGTTTATGCGGAAACCCCTTTTTTGCAGCAGATACATGAAGGTGCTTATGATTTTGTCCGTTTTACACACAGCGGGCACCGGTGGCTCTTTCGTGATTTTACTGAAATCAAATCAGGAATAGCCATGGGGGCGGGAGTTCAATTATTATGGACACTGGAACATATTATTTGCGGTATTTTTAGATCACGGGCTTTCGGCCAAGCTGTGAAGCTATCTTTGTTTTGGCTTCGTTTGATAGAGAAAATAATTCCTGTTCGTTATAGCTTTGACAATGCTTCCTCATTCTATTTTTTCGGCTCAAAGGCGAACAAACCCTTAGCTCCTAAGGATATAGTCAGTTATTATAAAGGGGCATTGTAAAACTTATTTAAACCATGAAATCTCGTATATTATTTTTCATAACCGAAGATTGGTATTTCTGGTCCCATCGTTTGCCCATTGCGCGAGCGGCCCGGGATACAGGCTTTGAAGTCCTGATTGCAACTAGAGTAGATCAACATAAAGAACGTATTGAAGAAGAGGGCTTTAAGTTAATCCCAATCAGCCTGGAGAGAAGAAGCAAAAATGTAATTAAGGAAATTTTTGGCATTTTAGAAATTATAAAAATTTATCGCAGAGAAAAACCTGATATAGTGCACCATGTAGCTATGAAGCCTGTTTTATATGGATCATGGGCAGCAAGGATTGCAGATATTCCTGCTGTGGTAAATGCCCTTGCAGGATTGGGCTTTATATTTGTAGCACAGGGGTGGAAGGCATCAATTTTAAGAGGGCTTGTTGTTTTTGCTTATCGCTTGGCGTTTTCAGCAAAAAACACAATCGGAATATTTCAAAACCCCGAAGATTTAGATTTATTTGTAAATGCGGGAATCATTAAGAGCGAAAAGGCTGTCTTGATCCGGGGGTCTGGTGTTGATACATCGCGTTTTATTCATCTTCCTGAACCATCGGGTAGCCCAACTATAGTATTGGCATCCCGCATGCTATGGCTTAAAGGGGTTGGCGAGTTTGTGGATGCGGCAAAAACACTCAAAAAGGCTGGGATTAGATGTCGTATGTTTCTGGTGGGAATTCCAGATCCGGAAAATCCAGCGTCCATTCCCAA
>JAFCZU010000314.1 GCA_019314185.1 Deltaproteobacteria bacterium
TAAGGTTTGTAGATTTCCAAGACTACTAAGTATATTACATTTTTTTAGTTTCCAGTTTTCTGAAATTTTCCCTCCATAATATAATTTTTTAAGCCTGGTCAGGCTTTTAAACTCAGTTGGCAATTCTTCGACGTTTATAATGTTTGAACTACCTAAATTTGTGCTATGAATCCAGGCTGTTTTATTATAATCCCATATTTCGTTGCAAAGAGATAATTCTTCCAGCCAGATAAGTTCAAATAGTTTTTGTGGGATGGCTTTTAACCCGCATTTTCCTAGATCTAATTTACCTTTTCTTTCCTGTTTTTCTTTTTCTATTAATTTTATAGCTAGTTCAGACATAATTTTTCCCCACAAATCGTTCAATGGTATTTAATGCGCCTGTTATAGAATGCAGGCATGGTCCCTTCAAGCACATCAACGACATGTGAGTTGATCGTGGGGCTCTCTATCGAACCAGCAAAATATGTAATCTTAGATGAATTACTTCGATCAAAACTACAGTAAATCACTTGCTCTGCATCACAATATACTGCTAAATTTGGGTTGTGGGTAACCATGATGATCTGTCGCTTCTTCTTGGCTTCACTCAACACAGGCGCAAGCAAACTTACCACGGTTTCGTTATCAAGATTTTCTTCCGGTTGATCCAAAACAATTGGATTTCGCCCTTTGTCCACTAAGAGGTAGAAAATTAGTAACAATGCTTTGTCCTGGCGACAGTTGTTCAATCTGCGTGTCTTGAAATAGCAGAGAGTATCTAGGCTCCAAGAAAGAAAGGCTGAAAAGCATGTCATATACATCGCTCGCTGCCCTGTCTTTCCTCAAAATGGCGGTGATTCCAACCGTATCTTTACTGCCACCTCTGGCAGCGTCGGCCATTTTGTCGTGTAGCTCCGCCACAAAGCCCAGAATATCTGCGCGCTTGTTAAAATCGTACTTTTCCGCAATCTTTCTGACTGCATTGTAGCTCTCATCTTCTCCTCGGAAGTCCCCCGAGTTTTGCTTAACAAGGGAAAATAGAACATCAGCTACTGAATCTGCCGAACCTCCCAGCGTTGCTTGAAACTGAAGCTTGTACTCCTCACGAATTAGGCTGTTTTCTTGTATCAAGTCTTGTACAGGCCTGAAGAGTTCTTCTCGCGCAATTCTTTGATCATCGAGGATATCGAATATTTCACCTGATAACTTTAATCTCTGATCAGCTCGTTCTATTAGCGTTTGAGGAAGACTGTCAAGTTGGGCGATTCTAGTCTGCAAGCCTTTTAGCGTATCGGGGGCATCGTGAGCGCCAATTAAATTATTTAACTTGTCATTCCAATATTTTATTTCCTTTAAGCTCTGCTGGTATAACAATTGCGGACCATTGAGCTTTGCATTCAGCGTCACCTGTTCCGCTTGAAGTTTTTTCTTATCTTTTGCTGCACTGTCAACATCAGCCTTCAAGGCTACTCCGCCCCAAATTTATCAAGCGAACTACTATCTGTAGTTATTGTGACCAAATCAGTACTTTTCAGGCCAAGAACTTTTAAATCGTCAGCCGTATCATCTTGGAACTGCCTGTAGGACCTTTCCAGTAGCCCCATCCGCTCACGCACATTTTGGATAGCCTTGAGCCTTTTTGCGATCAAAAATTCGGCGTTTACGTTTGCGATCTCTCGCTCTTCGATAGTTTTTAAATTCTCAGAAATTACTTCTAATGCAGCCGCAGTCTCCTTTTGCTCATCCGTGAGTTCATCAGCTGGCTTAGGTATTTTTTTGGGTTCAATCTTTTTGTGTTCATCAATCTGCCAAATCTTAACTGTGAGCTGTTCCTGCAATGACTTCTTTATATCAGGCTGGAGTTGATCCTCAATTCCGGAAATCTCTTGATTCAATATCTTTAGATCTTTCCTGAATTCACTCAGTTGATCTCGAAAACTACTCTCTTGACGTTCAATCAACTGGTCGAAATCGAGTGCACCAAGGCGGACCGATTCTCCGGCGTGGGAGAAGATGACTGCTCGGAGCTCTTTTTCAAAGGCATCTGAACGTCGCGAAACATGAGCATTACATAATTCCTCAAAATGACCTTGGGGTATGTATCTAACGAGTTCTACTTTATCCTTAGGAGGATCATCATTGAGGTTTCGTTGTTGATTGCTGGAGTCGCGCCAAGTCAATTTTCCTTCGAAATGCTTGGCCGGTTCACCCGACTTACCCCTGAAGCGATTTTTTAGGAGGAAGGAAAAGTGTTCTTTTTGTTGTGAGTTTCCAAGCAATGCAATAACATCCGCAAGGGCACTTTTGCCACTACCTTTATTTCCAATGATAGCTACAAGATCAGGGTTTAGCGGCAAATTGCATCCATCGAGCCAGACTTCAGCAATTGTTACACCAGAATTTTTTTGAACTGCGACGGTGTCGATGAAGAAGGTTTTGTTTTCATCTATTTCGGATAGCTTAGGTGGGCGCTCTCCAACAAAGGACCTCTTTGCAGGTTCCATAATCGTCTGGAGTAGTCCGTGAAAGGTTGGGTCTGCTTTTATCCAAGTAGCTTTCCCTGAGGGGAAATCACCATAGCCTCGCTTATCGTTATTATCTTTTACCCCAATAAAGCGATGTGCGTCACTACCGGATACGGCCAGCCTCGGGATATCACCCAATGCCTTCTGGAAATTATCAATCCACTTAAAATTTCCGTTGGTTCGCTGTCCTACGAATGCTCCCCATGTATCTAAATCGCGGGTTTCAAAAATAGGGGAAGAGTTAAATAGCCCTAAGCAATATGCGTAGTGCTCTTGCCACTTGATTTCAGCGAGACCATCATTGGTATCGAATGGCATAAACCCGACCGCAAGCCCATTGGGTACGTTTGCAATTGCTTTCTTATAGCTATCACAGTTTATTTCTGCAATTGTCGACCCTGCAAGCAAAGCTTTTGCAGTATTGGAATCCACGTCATCTTTCTTGAACCCGTGATGCTCTAGTTTGTCTGACCCTACATGACGGGAAAGGGCTATTAAAGCATCGTTAGATAAAGGGCGTTCAATTAACTCGAGCTTTAATTGAGACATGAAATCTCGAAGTATTTGATCTTCGACGGTATTTGAGAAAATAACATGAGCATTTAATCGTCCATCCATTGGTGCGACCAATCTCAGTTCGATACCTGGGAATACCATCTTATTCAACTTTGGAGCATCGGGTTGAGCCAGTCGACGTTTGAGCGCGAACCAGCCATCAAAGGTCCAATAGTCCATTAGCGCAAACACAGCCGGCTTGGCTGCATTCAATGCTGAAATCATTTCATCAACCAAAGCTAAACTCTGGGGTGAATCAGGGTTTGAATCAAATTTCTGGCCGTTCCAATGAAAAGATGCTGGAGTGTGAATGTGTAAGTCCCATTGCCGCCATTCAGAGCCACGCTCATATGGGGTAGTCTCTATTGTCATTCTTTGTCCTTTAAAAACATCAAATTATCAGTTTCTTTGATATAAGCCGATAATAAATACCGAAATCGCGAGTCCTTTTTTTTGAAACAGTTTCCTCCGGTGGTCAATTATTAAGTCTCAACGTGCGCTTGAGCGGCAAGCAACCGCGCGGCCCATGAACTTGCGGCAAACACCACCAAATGCGCCCCGCGTGGTTGCTTGTCCGACTCCAAGCGATGGTTGGGCGATTGTCTCCACTGCCTGTCCCTTGTGAATGGCTGCCACCTCTCACTGCTCTTCTTGCCCTGTCGATGTTTCGGTTTAGTCTATATAATCTGGTTCTAAGTATTTTCTCACCTCGTCCAATATTGTTTGAGCGGGATGCATCAGGTCTTCCCTTTTTTTATTGAAGCGATTCCATAGCCAGTGCGAATGAAACTTCTTTAGGGAATCGACTGTCGGATATGCGCGTGGCATTTCCAAGGCACATTCATTTAGTGTTGTTCTCACCATTTCTGTGTTGCTGGCTAATGTCTCCAAGAATTTAGCAAGTGGTCGTTTTAGAATTGTGGATAAGATAGATGAACTGGATAGCATAGCAACATATTCCACTGCCTCGATATATTCTTTCGGCAGACGAATAACATAATAAAAGTACTTGTCCCAAGTTAGTTCTTCTGATTCCGATGTCTCTTCATTGTCCATTGTGGGGCTATCAAGAGGTATGACAGGGGTATCAGGATGAAAATGGTAAGCTGGGCAATGTATGTCAAGCAGCTTACTCTTGACTTGAACGCCAAAATTTATGCGAGCATAGTCAGCCAATAGGTAAGCACCGTTTATGGCGATTATTTGATGGAATGAAAACTTATCATCAAAGGTTGAAGTAAGTTTTAATTTAAAGAAAGATTCAATGTCGTCGATGAGTTTTAATTGCCTCCTAAAAAGTGCTGTTTTTGCTGACCGTGAAAACTTTTGCCCTGTCTTTATTGACTGAGTAATAGATTGAGCATTTGAGACCGTAGGTAGAGGAATATCAGATGCGGCGTGCGCATTTGCCAGAGAGTTACTATCCGGAGGCAAAGCTTTAATGTTGCCAACCGGCAACGGTAATACTAAAGGTTGGTTAGTTAGATATCTGAGCAGTGCGGTATAATCTTCAGGAATGTGATAATACGTTGTACGCCGAAGAACTTTTGGAATAAGTTTATTGGCCTGTTCGTCAAACAATGCTGGAATAAACTTGACATTTATAGCGCCTGCCTCATAGATTTCCTGTCTGCCAATGACAGCGCCCTCCCATGTGGCACCTAATCCGCGCCCTACGACTTCCTTTCCATTAAATCTTCTGAGATACTTAGGAGTAAAGATCATCAGTACATAATCAGCTTGTTCAATTTGTCTTTCCATCCATAAAGGCCAACCTTCTGGTGGCGATCCGTTAACAAATTGATCTGCTACGGTTTCGATGCCGTCAGATCGCAGCTGTTGAGCTAAAGCAAGAACTATACTCTTATGCTCCTTAGAGTCATGACTGTAGCTAATGAAAACACTAATATGTTTCTTGCGCGACATTTAGATCGTGGCCCCTAATTTTTAATGAACTTAGACTTCGTCTTAAGTAAGCTTTGCTTTGCACTGCACACGTACCCAAGCGACACGATTATACCTGAGTATATTCTTGCCAAAGAAAATTAGTATTGTACGCCCAACTTTGATGTAGCGGACCTAAAAGCCGGATTTATTATCGTGCGATTTTGCCGAATAAAAAGTCTTAACCTTATAACAGAAGTTGAACTGTTAATCAAAGTATTCGGATTCTAATGGCCGGATATTAGCTATCTTTGAAAAATCCTTATTTTTGTGAAGAAGGATAGCTCCTGCCTCAATGGCTATCTGGGCAATACAACAATCTATAGAACTTTTTATGGTCAAAGCCCTTGTGAAATTTAATGGAACCTGCCAGTTCGGTCAAGTCCTTCCGTTTTCTCAAGCGGATAAGTTCTTTCAGCGCCTCGTGAATAAGATGTTTCTTGGTTCCGGCACGACTGACCGAATGGGAGTGGCGCGCGGCGATAACGTTCCTATCCCGATAGCACATCTTGATGTTTTGTAGAGAT
>JAFCZU010000315.1 GCA_019314185.1 Deltaproteobacteria bacterium
AGGCGCGCAGACGGCAATTGTCGTAGGCCCGGCCGGGGAAGAGATTTATCCCGACGAGCATGGCCGGGTCAAGGTGCAGTTCCATTGGGACAGAGAGGGAACAAATGATGAAAATAGTTCCTGCTGGATACGCGTCAGCCAGGTATGGGCAGGAGCAGGATGGGGGGCAATGCACATACCCCGTATCGGTCAGGAAGTGATTGTAGATTTTCTTGAAGGCGATCCTGACAGGCCGATTATCACCGGTCGTGTTTACCACGGCACCAACACGCCACCCTATTCCCTTCCTGATGAAAAAACAAAAAGTACTATAAAATCGGATTCTTCTCTTGGAGGTGGGGGGTCAAATGAAATTCGGTTTGAGGATAAAAAGGGAGAGGAAGAGGTCTATCTGCATGGGCAGAAGGATTGGACTATTGCTATTGAGAATGATAAGAATCAGACTGTCGGGCATGATGAAAGCCTTTCTGTAGGGAACGATAAAACCATTGAGATTGGGGCGAATCATACTGAAAGCATTGGTGCTAACATGAGCATCAAAGTTGGAAAGAACAAGACTGAGACCGTCACAATTAACACAGCAGAGACCATTGGCGTGGCCAAGGAACTCACGATTGGTGGGGCCTATCAGGTCACTGTGGGCGCGGCGATGAATGAGACCATTGGCGCTGCCAAGGCTGAGGAAATCGGCGCGGCAAAATCAGTTAATATTGGAGCAAACAGCAGTGAAAACATTGGGAAAAATAAATCTGTGGATGCGGGAAAAAATATTTCTCAAAGTGCCGGAAAGGATGTCAGTGTTCAATCAGGCAAAAAGATGGCTTTGAGTGCTGGGGATGATTTTGCTATTTCAGGGGGAAAAGGAGGTATTATTGATATTAAAGATCAACTGACAATTAAATGTGGAAGCGCCTCAATAACATTGAAGAAAAATGGTGATATTACAATTAAAGGGAAGAAGATTAATGTTAAAGGATCTGGGGATGTGGTAATCAAAGGCTCCAAGATTGCAGAGAATTAGGCGATTGTCGGAGAAAAATGGAAATGAATAGAATAGGAACGCAAAAAGAGAAGTATAGAGGCATTGAAAGCAGCCAACAAGAGAGGATAATGTTTCCACTTGTAGGACGGCTCGCGGTTACAGGAGAGTCGGGAGAAATTATGGTGAAATTTAACGGTGGTACCCCCAAAATTGCGAGACTTTTGGGTGGGTTAAATCGAAAAGAGCTTGGTAAAAAAGAAAGCCTCGGTCGAGAGGTCCTGCTTGTTTTTGAAAAAGGTGATCCCGATCGTCCTATTATTGTTGGGTTAATTGGCGATTTTCTTGAAGACATTATCTTTATGGAGACCAACGAACATGATTCCCAAGAGCCAAAGGAAGCCCTTGTGGATGGAAAACGAGTAACCCTTGAGGCCAAAGAAGAGGTCGTCCTAAAATGTGGAAAAGGGAGTATAACGATCCGCAAGGACGGTAAGATAGTGATCAGAGGAACTCACCTCCTGTCACGGTCCTCAGGTCCCCAGCGAATAAAAGGGTCAAGTGTAAGCATTAATTAGATATTGAGTCCAATCTCTGAGTGCTTTTCGGTCAATGTTACAACTAAAAAATAAAACACAATTTGAAGCTACTATTGCTGTCCTCCCCAATGAAAATGCTGTGGATACCCTGTATGTAATCGTTAAAGCCACCTTTTTATCAGGGAATAAAATCGAAATAGCTGAAAACCAGTCGTCCATAGTTATGGCCGATGAGTATTGGGGTGAGCCGGGTCAATCAAGTTTAAAGTATGCTTCTGAATTGCATCTGACAAAACCCTCCACTGATATTGTAATGATAGGCAAAGCGCTTTCTCCTGATAAGCATCCTGTTTCGCAGATTGATGTGATGCTTGCGGTTGCTGGTCGAAAAAAAGTTGTGAGGGTTTTTGGGGATAGACAGTGGACTCATGGGTTTTGGGGACTTCGCATTACTCCGCCTGTCCCATTTGAGAGTATGCCTTTAGTTTATGAACGTGCGTTTGGCGGTGTGCATAAGATAAGCCCTGATAAGCAGGAAGTCTTGTTTGAAGCACGAAACCCTGTTGGCAGTGGATTTAAAGGTAAAAGAAGCAAAAAAGAACTAATAGGAACTAAGTTGCCAAATCTTGAAGATCCAGCTCAACTAATTAAGAAAATCAGTGATCTGCCCACACCAGCGTGTTTTGGCTATGTTGAATCATCATGGGAACCGCGGAAATCGTTTGCAGGGACCTATGACGATGCATGGCAGCAAAAACGGGCTCCTTATCTTCCCGATGACTTTGACCCCCGCTTTTTTAACGCGGCTCATCCTGATCTGGTTTGCAGTGGTTATCTTAAAGGCGGTGAGCCTGTTATGATTACAGGGATGTTGCATAGCGGCCCTTTGAAATTCAAATTACCGATCTGCGAACTTGAGGCAGCAGTGCGAATTGCCGGAAAAACAGAATATCCTGCTTTAAATTTAGAAACTATCTTAATCGAACCGAATGAGTCGCATTTTTTTATGCTCTGGAGAGCCGCGGTTGAATGCGATAAAAAAGTATTAAAAGTGGAGCAGATAGACATTAACACAAAAAATCTGCAAATAGACGAAAGGACAGGTTGATGTCGGAGAAAGGCGCGGCTATTTTGGGCGTGGGCATGATGACCGCTGTTGGAATTGGCGCTATACAGACAGCGGCCTCGGTGCGGTCAGGAATCACCCGTTTTTCTGAGACCGCTATACATGACAAAAGATTTGAACCATTTGTCATGTCAATATTGCCTGATGAGGTTTTGCCGTCTCTGGAACCGGAGGTTGATAAGATTGTCGGCATTACTGCCAGGCAGTCACGGATGTTGCGGCTTGCGGCTCAGGCCCTTCAGGAAGCTTTAGAGGATGCGCCTGATATTGAAAATATTCCGCTTTACCTTGGTGTTCCTGAACCACTTCCGAGCCGTCCAAAACCTGTTGATGATCTATTCCTTGAACATCTCAGTGCTCAATCAGGAGTTCATTTTAATGTTGCAGAGAGTAAACTTTTTCCGCAGGGACGTGCTGCAGGATTGTTTGCCATTGAAAACGCCATGCAGAGTCTTGCTTCAGGTACGAATCAATTCATAGTTGTTGGTGGTGTTGATACCTATTTAGACCTTTATTTGCTTGGCTCTCTTGACATGGAAAATCGTATTTTAGGAACAAATACTATGGATGGTTTTATTCCGGGTGAAGGAGCAAGTTTTTTGTTGCTCGGTTCGCTTGATAAAATTGGAGTTTTGCGTAAAGAGCCTATTGCTAAGATTCAAGCAGTCGGCACAGGATATGAAAAAGGACACCGATACAGCGAAGAAATTTATCAGGGTGATGGCTTGGCAGAGACATTTCAGGTAATGTTTTCTTCTAATAACGGTTCTATTGGTAAAATCCAAACCGTATATGCGGGATTAAACGGGGAAAATCTTGGAGCAAAGGAATGGGGTGTTGCCTATATGCGAAACAGAGATCATTTTGACGAAAATTTTCGTTTTGAGCATCCTGTTGACTGTTTTGGAGATCCGGGTGCCGCGCTTGGAACACTTATGACAGGGTTGTCAGCAATAAGCATAGCGAAGAAAGTAATAGATTCGCCCTGTTTGGTGTGGTGTTCTTCAGATTATGGGGCAAGAGCGGCATTGACTGTGGATATGGTTTAGCAAGAGCGGCATTGACTGTGGATATGGTTTAAAGCAAAATATGGAGACAAAATATGGGTCAAACAACGTTTGCAAACTCACGCGGGATTGCCCATAAGGGGAGCGGTGGGATGAGTCCGGTTTTTCCTGACGTGTGCAAAACTCCCACGCCTGGAGGGCCAATTCCAATACCTTACCCGAACATAGGAAAATCTTCTGATACTTCAAAAGGAGCAAAAAAGGTCAAAACAGATGGCAAAATGCCCATGGTAAAGGGGGCAAAGTACAGTACAACCACTGGCGATGAGGCCGGAAGCGCCGGTGGCGTGATAAGTAGCAAGACTAAGGGTGAGGCGGAATATATGAGGCGGAATATATGATGTACTCTTTCGATGTTAAGTTCGAGGGGAAGAATGTTTGTCGGTTGGGGGATCCGTTGTTTCATAATAAGAAAAATATTATGGGATAGTCACTATGTTAGGATGAATCCATCTTTGCAGAATGGTAACAGCTATTGCAGTCTCCGCATCGTTTATCATCCAATATGTGTAGCCTATAATGTTACGTTTTCAGCGGGTGAAAGTTCTGTTTTTTGATCATGCAATTCAGATATCCTGTTAAAATATTGTATCCCCGTGTGCAAAAGTTGGTAATGATAATATTTTTTGCACTAAGGTTACACTGGTAGGGAATCCTGATAGCGATACACATTGTATTTTCTATTCAGGATATGCGGGAACAGATGAGCATTGAAAGGTATCTTCAGAATACGGGCGAAGAATTTTCTAAGACAACAAGTCATGGCAGATCAGAAAAAAATATGGGCAGCAGTGAAAGTAGCGGTGTTGAATCAGGTACTCGTAAAAAATAGACGATCTAAATGATTAGTCATTCAAATCGATCGTCTCCCTGAAAGGCGGAATCCATGCAAATCGGCGAAGAGATATCAGACTCTCTTAAAAAAGAATATGATTTGAAATGTCCCTTCAATGAGGATGAACCTGGTGGACCAGAGGCTGGAACAGAGGATATTTCAGAAGACGATAAAGCTTCTGCTGAAGAAGCACAAAAGAATGACGGCGGAATTTTAGGAACAAATCTCATGAAAGGGAAAAAAGGAAAAGCAGATGGTGGGCCGTACCCTCCTGACGACTACCTCGTCAAGATGAAACCTAATGATACGAAACGTGAAGGTCGAAATCCAAAGATACACATCCCCGGGTATCGGGACGCCAAGGAAGGTGACTTCTCTTTTGTTGTTGCAGCACATCATTTAATTCCAGGGAATGCCTCCCTTAAACGAGCTAAGAAACTCGTCAGGTTCATGACGAAAGGAGACAAGGTAAAAAGCACGGGTCGTCGTACATACACGATCAAGTACCATATCGGTTATGATATAAATGGCGCTCATAATGGTGTGTGGCTACCGGCTAACTATGCGATTAAAACAGCATTGCCCGAAAAAAGAATCAAACGCAAAAACGGAAAGGTTTATGTTCGTCCAGCTCGAGACAGTACGACGCCGGTAAAAGACGTATCATGGGCAAAACTCAGAGTCAAACATAAATGGTGGCAGTTGACCTATGTGGCTGGAACATGCAAGGCCATTGGTGCACAATTCCACGATACCCACACAAGATATAATAAACATGTGCTTACAAACCTAAACAAGATAAGTACAGCACTGGCTGTGCATTTGGATTGCTGTGATATCTGTAAAGAAGAGGGAAAAAAAGAGATCCCACCACCGTACCGAATAAAACGCCGGCTTTTTGGCTTTTCCAAACGCTTACGTTATCATCTACTAGGTAATACTCCTGCGGTGTGGAAACGAACCTTGTTAACGTCGGATCGTTGGGCTAAGCACTACTTCTCTGGCGGCAAGAAAGGAAAATTCCGACGGGCATCCGCAGGGGCGAAATTAACTGTTCCAGAACGACCGTTGCCGAATTAAGTCGAATTCCAGGTCTTATTTAGAAAGGAGATTTTTATGCATTACTATGTTATGGAGTGTGAAGGCGAGTATCCGATCAAAGCTTTGGATGATGCACCCGATCTGGATGACCCGCCCTGGATGCATGGTTCTGTCGTGCACCCTCCAGATTGTCAGTTAGTGTATATTCTGGATTCTGAACCATCCGGGAATATGAAGGCAATGTATGACGAGTCAGAATATCCGATCATGCGCGAAGACCTGATTACCGCCCTACAAGTAGCTGGTGTCGATAACCTTCAACTTTTTGATGCGGTTGTTCGCGATCCTGATACTGGTAAAGAATACACAGACTATAAGGCGTTCAACATAGTTGGTGTCGTCGCAGCAGCAGATATGGAAGCCTCCGAGCTAATGCAAACATCATCCTCCACTATGATTGATGTCGACTTCGATAGTTTGGTGATCGACGAAGAGAAAGCAAAGCCGTTTAAGCTGTTCCGACTGGCTGAGAGCGTCAATGCAATCATTGTATCCAATAATGTTCGACTTGAGATAGAACGTCGCGGTATACCTGGCATGGTCTTCTACGATCCAAGGGACTGGGCCGGTTGAGTTTCCTTGAGATCAGTGAAACAGAGTGGTTTAAAATTTAATCGATACCCGC
This sequence comes from Deltaproteobacteria bacterium, assembly GCA_019314185.1. The sequence continues at coordinate 6,273 of JAFCZU010000315.1, forward strand.
ACAGATGAGTGCGACTAATCCGTATCTCTTCAATGGCCTGTATGAACAAAAAAGTATACCTTAAAAAGAAAAGTGAGGGGCAACAGTGCAACAGAACAGTGCAACAGGGTCGCATCTTAATTATTAACTGTTGGCAGTATCGTAAAATTATCCTACTCTTATTTGATGCTCAATGAACCGGAAAGGAATCCTTTAACCGCAATGATCTGTTGGTTGACGAGATCTTGAAAAACGGACTCCAGCATCTCTAACAGCTAAAACAACCATACCCAAAATGACCCAAACAATATTGGATTTTGAAACAGAACTATACCAGGAACATCTTGAGGAAGCCTCCTTCCTTTACGAGCAGCGTCTGACACTGTTTGATGATCCAGAAATAACATGGCTTGACATCGCAGACTTTGAGGAACGTTTTGAAGCGCATATAGACGCTTTGGTAGTTGGCGAAGATCTGGCATTGAATGTTTGCAAAACTCAGGCAATGGAAGCCGACTTTGGCGAACTCCATGCAGCGGTAAGAGTTTTTTGTCGACAAAACCGGCTGGACTTTGTGCAGGAATGTTTGGAAACTCTTGATCCAAAGGATACAGAAAGGGTTCAAGCCATAAGTGACGCACTTAACCATGAGCTGCCGGCAGAATGGAAAGATGAATTTATTCGTATTCTATCAGAAGGGGATCAAAGTCTAATTCCTGTTGCTGCTAAACTTATAGGGTATCGACGGTTGTCTTCAGGGAAAGAACTTCTCCAGGCATTGCAGCAAAACAATTCACAAGCAATATCAAATATTATTTGGTCTATTGGCCGCGTTCGCGAACAATATGCCAGCACACTCCTTTTCAATAAGTATCTTAAACACGATGATGAATCAATCTGTTCTGCAACAGCGCTGGCGCTTTTGCGTATCGGCGATCCGCAAACCTTAGATCATTGTCTGCGCTGCGCCCATTCAGGGAATTGGCCGTTTCTGCTGCTTGGACTTGGGGGCAACCGCTCAACGGCAGCGGTTCTGATAGAAAGTGCCAATAACAACAAGGCAAGCGCTGATTGCCTGATTGCATTGGGTTTGCTCGGAGATATTTCGGGTGTTGAGACACTTCTATCAGATCTTGGTAATGCCGATATTGCCGAGTCTGCGGCAATGGCATTAAATCTCATTACCGGCGCGGGAATTTACGAAGAAGTTTTTATTCCTGAAGAAATAGATGAAGACGAACTGTTTGAAGAAGAACTTGAAAAGCTGAAACGCGGGGAAAGTCTCTATCCCCCGGGAGAAGAACCAGGCACCACCATAACCCGCATCTCACAAAAACCGGAAGACTGGCAAAAGTGGTGGGCAGAAAATAAATCACACTTTAACCCCGGCATTCGTTACCGCAACGGCAAACCTTATTCGCCAGCCTGTTTATTAGAAAACTTGGAATCAGAAAAAAGCTCCAATAAGGTACGTCAGTTGGCCTACGAGGAATTAGTAATTCGCTACGGCATCGACTTCCCATTTGAAACCGACATGCTGGTATCACAGCAAAAGCAGGCCTTAGCAAAATATGCGGAGTGGATCAAAATAAACAACGGCCGCTTTCGCGAAGGTGAGTGGTATTTTGCCGGACAACTGATTCACTCGTAGTATAAAAAATGCAAATCATAATCTGAGAATAGTTATGAACAGCCCATCATCTCTGGGAATCATCTTTATAGCCATAGCCGTCGTCTTCCTCGGTATTTCTTTCCGCGACTACTTGAAGACGGAGGGAAAGCTGACCATTGCTCGAAAAATCTGGATTCGTATGGCGTTCATTTTTGCCGGGGTTGGGATAGGTCTCTATCTTGTTCAAATCTTTTTTCAGTGCCAATAGGATTAAATA
>JAFCZU010000316.1 GCA_019314185.1 Deltaproteobacteria bacterium
GGATCAATCAGTATTTTTCTATTTTTAGTTTCTACAAAACAGCAAAGTCCTCTTACGCCTAAAGATTCAGCTCCTATGATTTCTATACGCATAAACAACCTCTTGCAGCGTTTCTTCAGACAGAGCTAAAAAATTCTGACCTGGTCCTGAGAACCAGGATTCTCAGGACAAAATAAAAAAATTCAAAAATCATGTTGGGCATGTATCGAGCATCTCAAATTTTTCTTCAAACTCAGCCGATTGTTTGTCAAGCTTGTCGGTAAGCTCTTCCAATTCATCAAACAGGTTGTCGATTGCAAGCCGGCAAATGTGAATCGACTGTGAAAGCTCCCCTATTTTTGAGCCGTCCTGCCGCTGTGATGCTTCCTGTATTGCTTCATTGAATTCATCAAGTTTTTTCTCGTGCGAGTCAATATTATTTTCTATCACGGCAATAAGCTTCTCAAGAGGCCTTATGATTTTCCCCCGCATGGCAATAATTTCAGAACGCTTGCGCCGCAATTCTTTTTTGCTTAGCTTCGAGTTGAGCTTTTTCCCGTTTTCATTTTTCATGGAAGCGGTTTCAGATTCATCTTCCCATCCTTTCCCGTCAAGAAAGCGCTGATAGCCCCCCTCAAACACAGATATGCGGTCATCCTGGAAAACGATAAGCCGCTTTGCGAGAGCATGGATGAACATCTCATTATGGGTAACCATGATTACAGCGCCATCAAAATTATCGATTGCGGCAAGAAGCGCATCGCTCGATTCCATATCAAGATGGTTGGTAGGCTCATCTAAAAGAAGAAGGTTTGCCGGCGCAACAAGAAGTTTCCCTAACATCACCCTGCTTTTTTCTCCGCCCGAAAGCACACTTATTTTTTTCAACGCGTCATCGCCTCCAAACATCATGGCCCCGCATACGTTTCTGACAAGCTGCCTGTCAACATTTGAACCTGAATAGAGGATTTCATCTTCCACGGTTCTTGAATTGACAAGAGTTTTGACATTGGTTTGTTCAAAAAATCCCATGGTTACGTTTGGACTAAAGGTAAGCTTGCCGCTTTGGGGGTTAAGTTCTCCTGCCAGAAGCTTGAGCAGCGTTGTTTTGCCTTTGCCGTTTTTTCCTACCACACATACACGATCACCGGCTGAAATTGTTATGTTGAAATTCTCAACGACCGGTTTTTTAAGATCATAAGAAAAGGAAAGATTTTGTGCGCTCATAACCTGCTTCCCGGGAAAAGGGCTGTGGCAAAAAGAAAAATCGAGGGTCTTGATTTTTTCAAGTTTTTCCTTCTTTTCCATCTTGGACATGGCTTTAACCCTTGACTGCACGAGATTGGCAAGCCTTGCCTTGGCTCTGAAACGGTTTACAAACTGCCTGATTTCCTTTTGGCGCTGTTCATCTTTTATGCGGGTCTTTTCGTATATTTCTTCTTCCTGGGCCATCTGATTATAAAACTTTTCGGTATTACCGGCGATTTTGCGAATCTTTTTGCGATTTATCCCGACAATGTGGGTTGCGAGCTTATCCATAAAACTTCTATTATGTGTGATAAGCATTAATTCGTGAGGCCAGTTCAAAAGAAAACGTTCAATCCAGCGAATGGAAGCTATATCAAGATAGTTAGTCGGCTCATCAAGAAGAAGCAGGTCAGGATCGGAAGCAAGCGCTTTGGCAAGATTCAGACGCACCTGGAATCCACCTGAAAATTCTAATGGATGTCGTTTATTATCCTCTCCGGAAAACCCTAATCCCGCAAGAATTTTTTCTGCCTTCCAGTAATGGTCGCGCTCATCTTCGCAAAGACTGGTCATACATTCTTTAAGCGCTGTGTCCTGAGTAAAGTTGAGTTCCTGGCGAACATAGCTGATTCGATAATTTTTAGGAATCGTAATAGAACCTGAATCCGGTAGTTCTTCGCCCGCGATAAGTTTAAAAATGGTTGTCTTTCCATGGCCGTTTCGCCCGACAACGCCTAATCGCTCCCGGGAATTGAGCATAAAGCTCACACCTTCAAAAAGTGTCTGCCCGCCAAAACTTTTTGTAAGATTTTCTACGTTAATCATAATATATGGTAAAACCTTGCGGGGGCGGATTTTAAACCCGCCCCCGCTTCTTTACCGTTATCCCCCTAATCCCTTGACTCAAGATATCGGTTGTGGGATTATTAGAGTCGAGATAAAAAATAATTGTGCAAGATTGCGCCGGAGTAATTAGCTTTATTTTTGACATATACTGAATGTAAATGCAAGACCGTCTTAACTAATTGAAATACCCGACAGTTCGCATAGACGAACCTGTGCCGGCACAACAGACATGACACATATTTTTCGTTGAAGCTGCAAAAAAAGGAGCTTTGGAATATGCAAGAAGAAACCGAAAAATACGATTTTAAGTTTATAAAGAGAATCAGGGTAAGAATTCATGATGTGCCGGGCGCATTTGGCAAGGTTGCCATGGAACTTGGAAGATATGGCGCAATGCTGGGAGATATAACAAAAGTAGACGTAACCTCTCAGCATATTACTCGAGACCTTATCATGTATTTTGATAATCAGAAACAATTCGAAGAAACTAAAGATGCGCTGGAAAAAATTAAAAGATGCAAAATACTTTCCATTGAAGATGAGGTTCTTAATGTTCACAGGGGTGGTAAAATAGAAGTAACACCAACGGTAAAAATAGACAGTCTCAGTGATTTACGAATGATATACACACCTGGAGTTGCGCAGGTCTGTAATTATATTCTCAAAAATCCAGAGAAAGTGTATGATTTTACATCAATCGGCAATTCCGTATGCATTGCCACAAACGGGTCTGCTATTCTGGGTTTGGGCAATATAGGAGTACATGCGGGCATGCCGGTAATGGAAGGCAAATCGGTGATCCTGCATGAAATGGCAGGCGTAAGCTGTGTCCCTGTCCTGATTGACAGTGATGATGCCTGTCGGATCGTCGATACCCTTGAAGCAATATCAAAAACATTCAGCATGATCATGCTTGAAGACATAAAAGCGCCGTTATGCTTCGAGGTCGAAAGACTGTTACAGGAAAGATTGCCGATTCCTGTATTTCATGATGATCAACATGGCACGGCAACCGTTATCCTGGCAGTATTAATCATAGCATTACAAATGCTGAGCAGGAAAAAAGAAAAAGTTAGCGTTGTCATCAACGGCGCAGGTGCAGCAGGCTTTGCTACGTGCATGATGTTGCTGAAATATGGATTTAAGGACATTGTTGTTTGTGATTCAGCAGGGGCAATTCATAAAAAGAGAAAAGAAAAAATGAATATATACAAAAAAGCCCTTGCAAAAATTACAAATAAAAAAATGGAAAAAGGTTCCCTGAAAGAAATTATAAAAAACAAGGATGTATTTATCGGCGTTTCGGCGGCGAATCTGGTTTCAAAAGATATGGTAAGAAGTATGAGTAAAGATCCTATTGTGCTGGCTCTTGCTAATCCGATACCTGAAATAATGCCGCATGATGCATTGGACGCAGGCGCTGCATTTGCCAAAGATGGAAGAGCGGTAAATAATTGTCTTATATTTCCAGGACTCGTGAGAGGGGTTCTTGATGCCCGCGCTTCGAAAATTACCTATCCGATGAAATTTGCGGCAGCCGAAGCAATTGCCGCTTTGGCCAGAAAACATGAGGGTGTACCCAATTTTATGAACCTTAGCATTCATAAGAAGGTAGCGGAAAAAGTAAAACAGGCGGCTTTGAACCTAAATTGAGTGATTTTTAAAAGCTCTAACTTATTACTTTTTTGCTGTTTCTTCCTTTAGCTTCTTTTCCAGTTCCGCAAAAAGATTTTTTTGCTTTTCTGCCTGCTCAACTTTGAATAGTTCAACTTTTTGAAAAATATTTTTTTGGCTTTCCTTAAACTTCTCAATTTCTTTTTCGAACTTGTTTTCTTTTGGGCCTTTTGGGATTTCTTCTATTTCCAAATGATTTTTTATGTAAAGCTTGGCTCCATAAGCTCCTTCAACAATATTGATTATTCCCCTTTCGAAGAGCTTACTGCATATCAGATTACCCTGCTCCAGAGAACAGGATATAAGCCGGCATACATTTTCAATAGAAGGCGCTTCCTGATCCTTATATTCAATTATTCTTATTGCCGATACAAAAAGATGGGCTTTGGTATAAAGGTTTATGTGTTCCATGGTAACCAGTATAAAATTAAATCAACGACCGATTCTTGACATAA
>JAFCZU010000317.1 GCA_019314185.1 Deltaproteobacteria bacterium
GCAACCAGCACTTCATCATCAACTTCAGGCAAAAAGTAAATTCCCCTCTCTTTTCCTGCCATGGGAGATGCGACTCTTGCCCAGTTGCTTTCATCCTCTTCACTGAGCCATGGGAATTTCACCTTGACTCGGCCCATACCATCAGGATCTTCATTGTTTGTGACAACCCCGATTACTACGCCTTGAATCTTTTTATATTTCTCTTCTTGCTTTTCCGTATCAGCTAATAGGCTATACAAACTCATGAAGCATTCCTTCTGACTGTAAAATTTGAAAAATAACCATCCTGGGGTGAATATCGGTGGATTACAGACGCAATATAATACGATCCACTGAACCGTTCCCCAATGCCTTCGATTTTAATTACTTTTCCTGAACGTAAGTCGGTTCGTCCAAGGCAAGAACCTTCACCCTGAATCAGCGACAACACCGTATTATTAAATTTTGCTTTAGCTAATTGATCTGCTTCAGCCTGTGTCATTACCGGTCTTTCTGTAACGGCTCCAATTGCAACGCCAAAAGCTGCATCTGTCAGAGCGGCTCCACTATCTTGCCCATCCATAGTCGAAACTTCGTCGCCTATGGATGCCTGTCCAACAATCTCTTTCTTTTCCTTTGGGTCCCAGCCGCGTATGGAAACTTCACTTACCTGGGGCACTGATGAAAGTCGGGGATAAAACTCCGTCAAATCGTCATTCATTTCTAGAGTTACAACTTCACTCTCTGCGTTGGAAACCGGGCGAAAAAAAAGTGTTTTATCCTCTATTACGACTTCGTATTGAATACGTTTTGCCCTGTCCTGCAAAAACGCCATATCGGTTTGATTTGCCTGAACAACGTATGGATGCAACACTTCACTATCTTCAACCTCTGCCGTCAGCCCAGCCTCGCTTGCGATTTTTTCAACAATTTCACTGTCTTTCTGTTCGACAAAGGTGCGTGTTTTTCGTCCTCGAAGAAGATGGTGACTCCGGTCGTAACCACGAACCGTCAAGACCGGCAGCCCATCAAGTACGAATTCAGGTTCCAAACCGGTAATTTCGCCAATAATTAAGGTCTCCAGCTCGTCCGCATACCCCATCTTTACTTCAACTACATTCCCCAGTGAAAAGAGGTCCAAATCGTCAATCAATGGTGTTTCTCCTTCCTGGGCATCCGAGTCTGTCAACTCGAATAGAAACATGCCCGGCATATCGATATTGTCATCGACCATTACAATATTAATATGGGATTCAACCTCTACAGGTACTTGAGTTCCATTGACAAGAATTTCAAAACTGGAAAGCAAAAATCTGTCAGGTGATGCAACCATTTTAATCCTTCCCTATCTTGATAATTTCGGAATAGACAACATCTGTCCAATATTCAACCGACGGGGATCATCAATACTATTTTCTTCGGCAATAATACGCCACCGTGTCGGGTCACGGTAAATCTCGGCAGCAATACTGCTCAGTGTGTCCCCCCCCTTTATAATCCGAGTAGTGAACACTGGGTCGGTCTCTCTTTTATCATCTTCAGGGGGCAAATATTCCCGAAAAGAAACAGTCAGATTGGCTCGAAGTGGTACCCCACTGCTTGTAAAGAGTGTAAATCTTTGTGTCAGGTTGGTTACGACGCCCCTGAAAGGAAAAGCCGCCCCCCAGGAAACTAAACAAACCGGGGGTTTTTCTTTATCACGTTCGATTCGGCTAAGCTCTACGATTTTATTTGTTTCATTTCGCACATCACTCATAGGAGTGATCCCTTCAATAGGCAAGGTCGTATCATAAAATAATTCAAGAGAGAGCTGACGGGCACTGCCCCCACCAAAGGCTACTTGTGGTGCATTTAAGCCTCTCCTGGTTTGTTCTTCATTTTGATTTTCCGAAGATCCACCACTATTTATTCCTGTTGTTCCTGGAGAATTCCATCCCACAGATTTGCTGATCGAATAAGAAGTCGGATTGAAAAGGACTTCAATCTCTTTCAACTTTGAGGGAGATTGTGGAGTTATTGTTAGTTTCTCTAATTTCATTTCTATACTCCCCGACGCTCACGCTCAACAGCCAGTTTTCGATATATTATACGGCTTACCTGATCAGCTATTTTTGACAAATCAATTCTGCTGCTACCTGACGATGTTCTTTGTTCTGAGATATTATTTTCAATAGTATCCATAGAGTTTGCCTCAATAACGGACCCATGCGATGAAACTGCTTGATTAGACATAGACAGCATATTTTCACCAGCCGAACTCATTGATACTGATATTGGTTTTTTAATAGGATGAACAGTTTGTCCCGGAGAGATACTCGCCGGTGTTGTATTACTTTCATTATTCCGCCAAATCAATGCAGGTGTCCGCTGTATCTGATATGATGTTGAGCAAATTATGGAAGGAGTTTCAGTTTTTAGAGCAATTCCGGGTTCAAGAATATTATTTTTTATTTTTTTTGATACGGGAGGGGAAACAGAGGAAATACTATTATTTTCTTTTCTAAAAATAGTAGGCTCCGGAAAGCTACTCTTCACAATCAAGTTCGATGATTCTTGATATGTATCGCCTTTTTTCCGAATTATGGGCATAGCAATCGAGGTATGCGACATACTTTCCGGCAATGAAACAGATTTTTCAACAACTGCTGTTTCCCCGGATATCATTTTATCGTTGATGGTCGTTACATCGGCGCCTTTATCTCTCACTATGTTAGTTACCCTGTCTTCTACCCCTTTTTTTCTCATGACTAATGATGCATTGAAGCTGCTATTGTTACTTTTTTTTTTGATCACAAACTGCCGATTATCCGGATCATTCTTTTTTTGAATTGCAGGAAGCGATAATTTAGTTGTCGGCAATCCCCTTCGAGCTATTTTCCACTTTGCATTATCAACCTGATGATGAATTTCAGTATTCACGGAAGCGGTTATCTTTTTATTATTTAGCCTTTGCTCTTCACTGTTTGGCTTGACAGATTCATGGAACAAATCTCCCGGCAAACCGGTTGTTTTTCCCTTTTGTTGGATAGTTTGTTTTATCGTGTTGGCTTTAACTATAGCAGTATGTGAGTTTGATTCAGGTTTGACGGTGCTTTCCGAATCAACTTCTCTTTTTTGCAAACTTACTGATTTCGTTTCTGATTTAACAACATTTTCAGAATGAAGTGCTTGCGGTATTGCTTTTACAGTCGGAAGATGACTCTCATGTGACTTCGATGCGATATCTTTATAAGCTACATCGCTTGACAAGTCGGATGATTTTTTCTTGCGCTGGATAGTGTTAGCCGTACCAGCACTAAATGTTGTTTTTCCTTTAGCAGCAGCCTCCGAGTCAACTTCCTTCATTTGCAGGTTTGCTGTTGGTTTTAGTTTAGAAATGTTTTCAGAATGAAGTGCTTGCGGTATTGCTTTCACAGTCGGAAGATGACTCTCATGTGACTTCGATGCGATATCTTTATAAGCTACATCGCTTGACAAGTCGGATGATTTTTTCTTGCGCTGGATAGTGTCAGCCGTACCAATACTAAATGTTGTTTTTCCTTTAGCAGCAGCCTCCGAGTCAACTTCCTTCATTTGCAGGTTTGCTGTTGGTTTTGGTTTAGAAATGTTTTCAGAATGAAGCGCTTGAGGTATTGCTTGCACGGTCGGAAGATGACTCTCATTTGACTTCAATTTGATATCACCATAACTTACATCGCTTGGCAAATCGGATGCTGATTTCTTGCGCTGGATAGTAGGTTTCACCAAACGGCCATTATCAAATTCATTTTTTTTTAGAGATCTATCTTTATTATTTTGAACCCATTGTGCATTAACAATCTGAATGTGTTCTCCACCGGTATCGTTAATCATTCCCTTTCGTTCTGCTAATCTCATCAATAAAGGTGAAGAAGGTGCTGTCATGCTCCGTATGCGTGATATTAAATTATCAGCGAACTTAAGATTGATTACACCAGGTTGTGACAGTGGTCTTGTCAATCGTTTGACCAAATTGTCATTTTGCCGGGTTTGATCGCTGTTTGATGTTGATTTAGCTGTCATAATCCACCTGCTTAAAGTAAATCACCTGCCGCTCCTGCAATACCTCGTGCCGCCGAGAGAGCAGTGCTCTCTTTTGGTTTCACAATACCCTGGTGGACCAATTCCACTGCCTCCACCGCAACATTGGCGCTCTCAGCACGAAAATCAGGCCCTGACCATTTAACGGGGATCAAGTAAAAAAATGCTTCCATTCTTTCTCTCAAAGGGCTTTCCTGCAGAAATTGATTCTGAAACTTCCACGAACCATTGCCAGAGCAAGTCAATATCTGTCAGGCCATGTTTTAACACCAGGTTCTGGGGGTACATAGTTGAGCCGGGCAGTTTGTGTATATATTCATTGACTCCCCCTTCCCGGTAATCCTTTACTTCAATTTCCACCTGCATTCCGGTGACTTCGGAAAATCCTCCGATTATCAACCCTTCAATTTCAACAAGAAAGTTATACGCTTTATAGGGATCATTACGAATGCCAAGCAGTTGGGTTCCAGCAGAAAAAGCTGCATTTACCCCTGGTATTGCCATATATTTTCTCCTTTAATCCAACCAATCAAGGTTCAACTCTCATTCAACCGCTTATTAATATGAGCGACTTCACTGACCCACCTTTGGCGCTCTTTATGATCCAGGCCCATGATCTGGTCATAAGGCCAATGAAAGTGATATGCGATGAAGGCTACCTCCTCGAACAACCTACTCGAGGGGTAGCCGATCATTCCCCCGAGCCGCTCACCTCCACCTGAAATTTTTTATCGCAGTGAGGGCAGTTGACTAACAGGCGATTATGACCCTCATGATTGACCCGAACATAGAGATCCTGCAAAAACTGCAAGTCCGCCGAAAAAAGTCCTTCGATGATCTTGGGATTAATGTGCTCAAGATCACCCAGGCGCGTTATAACACGCGACAACAATATAATTATCAGATAACCCGGATTGGCCTGAACACGGGGATCTTTCATAGGGGCTATCTCATCATAAGCTGTTGAAAGCCTCATTTTTCCTTCCCGGTGCAAAGTCCCTTCAGGATCTATATGTCCGCGTGGCAAAGTAAAATCAAACTCGGTCTGTAGTGTCATGCCTTACTAATCCCTTCGTGGGCAATATCCAGAGACTCAATGGCAACCTCTGTGCCCGTGGCGTTAAAACTGGGGCCTGTCCACTTGGTTGGCCATGCCTCAATAAAATTCCAGCGCATTTTTTCCTCACCCGCATCATCTAACAGAACAATAGAGCCATTCTTTCGCTCTACTTTTCCATCAATACAGGTTTTCCTCCAGTCCCACAGCTCCGCATCATCAGTAATTCCCCATTTGAGTGAGATGTTTGAGTATTTGTTTATGCCGGGAAGTTTACGAGGCGTTAAAGCGTCGGTTCCCTCACGGTATTCAACCGGATCCTGTGTCGCATCCAGACCTGAGCACTCCCTAAATCCGGCGCGGGTAATGCCGTCAATCTCAATTAAAAAATTATACGCACGATATGGGTCGTTACGATCTCCTGCTGGCATAATTAAACCTCCTTTCTTGTATTCCTTCACAATGAAACCGTGAGCCGTAATCCGGCAACTGCAAAGGGTTTATTTCTTTATAAGGGCTCTGCAACTCCGTTTATTGTTACTCCACTATCGCCATGTATTATTCGAATAATTACAAACTCACTTGCCGTAACCGGCTTCAGGCCGACTTCCGT
>JAFCZU010000318.1 GCA_019314185.1 Deltaproteobacteria bacterium
ACAAGTAAAAGGGTTCCCTGGTACTCGAAAAGAAGCTTTTCTAAAAGTTCCAGAGTTTCCGCGTCAAGGTCGTTAGTAGGCTCATCCATCACAAGAACATTGGCAGGTCTTGTAAAAAGCCTGGCCAGAAGCAGCCTGTTTTTTTCTCCCCCGGAAAGAACATGCACCGGTGTGCGGCATCTCTCCGGTGAAAAAAGAAAATCCTTAAGATAGCTTATCACGTGGCGCTTTTGGCCGTTAAAAATGATAAAATTGTTCCCTTCCCCGATATTCTCCTGAACTGTTCTGTTTGTATCCAGCTGCGCCCTGAGCTGGTCGAAATAGGCCACCTGAAGCTTGGTGCCGTGGCGGACATGCCCTTTGTCCGGAGAAATTTCTTTTAAAAGGATTTTTAGCAGAGTTGTCTTGCCAATGCCGTTGGGGCCGATAAAACCCACTTTGTCACCGCGCATGATTACAGTAGAAAAATCCAGGATGACAGGGGCTGCGTCGTACAAAAAACTGATATTCTTTGCTTCAATAACAAGTTTTCCTGTCCTTTCCGCCTCCTGAACCTGCATTATAACATTACCGCTTTGCTTGCGGCGCGCCCGAAAAGCCGCCCGCATTTTTTTCAGGTCTCTGACACGCCCTTCATTCCTGGTTCTGCGGGCCTTAATGCCCTGCCTTATCCAGGTTTCCTCCTTTGAAAGTTTTTGATCAAACACCCTGTTTTGACTTTCTTCGGCTTCAAGAGCAGCTTCTCTTCGTTTCAGGTAAGTTTCATAATCACTGTTATAGGAAACAAGGCTGCCTCGATCCAGCTCCATTATCCGGTTGGCGATCTTTTTCAAAAAAGCACGATCATGGGTAATAAAAAGCAGGGTTGTTACATTACGCAGAATAAATTCCTCCATCCATATAATGGAGTCAATATCAAGATGATTGGTCGGCTCGTCTAACAGAAGAATATCCGGCTGCTCGGCCAGGGCACGAGCAAAAAGTGTGCGTCGTTTCATGCCCGCTGAAAGATTGGCGATTTTTTTTTCAGGGTCGAGCCCGGTCCTGGACAAAACGTTTTCGACCTGCGTTAAAAGTTCCCATCCTCCGCCGGAGTTTAAACTATTTTGCAGTTCATCCCGTTTTTTTACAAATTCGGGGGTATTTACAATCTCAATTTGTTTGCAGATCCTGTTGTGCTCAGCCAGCGCCATGCCCTTTGGGCCAAGACCTTCGGCAACCACATCAAAAATTGTACCGTCGAATCCTGTTGGCACATCCTGCTCCAGTACGGCCACAGTAGCGCCCTGCTGACACCAGACATCGCCGCTGTCAGGAAGAATTTTGCCGGCTAAAAGCTTCAGCATGGTGGACTTGCCAACGCCGTTGCGCCCTAACAAACAGACACGCTCCCCTTTTGCGATCTGAAACGTTATTTTTTCAAGTAGCTGGGGCTCACCAAATCCCCAGCACACATCCCTCATGCCGATCAGCGCCATGAATCAGTTAATCTCCCGTGTCTTAAAAAACTCAATCTCCGGCCACTCTTCAATGCAGTAGTTGAGCTGCCATTCACTCGTTGTCAGATAGGAGAGACAGCCTTCAGCATCTCTTGCCATGTTGACCATATTTTTTTTCTCAAATTCAGCCATTTTTTTGCGATCATTACATCCGACCCAGCGAGCAACATTAAAATTCACAGGTTCATATATGGCATCCACACCATATTCTGCCTTGAGACGAGCCATAGTCACCTCAAACTGTAGGACTCCAACCGCCCCCAGGATATAGTCTCGGCCGGCAACAGGCCTGAAAACCTGAACAGCCCCTTCCTCTGCAAGCTGGATCAATCCTTTCTGAAGGTGCTTTGCCTTTAACGGATTCTTCAAGCGCACACGCCTGAAATGCTCAGGCGCAAAATTGGGAATCCCGCTGAATTTCAAAGGTTCTTTTTCGGTAAATGTATCGCCAATCTTTATGGTTCCGTGGTTATGGATACCAATAATATCTCCTGGAAATGCCTCCTCAACATTCTCCCTGTCCTGTGCCATAAAGATTGTCGCGTTAGCAAAAGTTACCTCTTTTCCGATTCTGTGGTGAACGACTTTCATTCCTCTTTTAAATTTCCCTGAACAGATTCTGACAAAGGCAATCCTGTCACGGTGAGCAGGGTTCATGTTTGCCTGTATTTTAAAAGCAAAGCCTGAAAACTCTTTTTCGTATGGCGAAACCTCACGGGAAACAGCCGGTCGCACATCTGGATGGGGGGCCAGTTCTACAAATGTATCCAGCATCTCTTTAACACCGAAATTATTAATAGCGCTTCCGAAAAAAACCGGCGTCTGGCTTCCTTTTAAAAAATGTCGGCGTTCAAACGGATCGACGGCGCCTTCAAGCAGTTCAATATCTTCCCTCAATTCATCGGCCTGTTCCATTAGCAGTTCGTTTAGAACAGGATCAGACAGATCATTAATAACGATTCCTTCCTGGCCAAGTGTTTCCATGCCGGGTTCAAAAATATGCAGTTGTTTGTGGAAGAGATTATATACACCCTTAAAGCGCTTGCCCATACCGATAGGCCAGGAAAGCGGGGTACATTCAATCTGCAGTTTATTCTCGATATCATCAAGGATATCAAGAGGCGCCATACCTTCACGGTCAAGCTTGTTTATGAATGTAATGATCGGAGTATTGCGCATCCTGCATACCTCCATAAGCTTTTCGGTCTGAGGCTCCACCCCTTTGGCGCTGTCAATCACCATCAGAGCGCTGTCAACAGCAGTCAGCACCCTGTATGTATCTTCTGAAAAATCCTGGTGGCCAGGTGTGTCTAACAGATTAATCTCAAAATCCCTGTAGTTAAACTTCATTACAGAAGTTGTAACTGAAATACCTCTTTCCTTTTCAATCGACATCCAGTCACTCGTAGCATGCCTGGATGCTTTCCTCGCCTTAACAGCCCCTGCCTGCTGGATCGCCCCGCCAAAGAGGAGAAGCTTTTCCGTCAGCGTGGTTTTGCCTGCATCAGGATGGCTGATAATCCCGAATGTTCGTCTCCGGTCAATTTCTTTTTGATTAAACTTAACCATAAATTTTTCTTTGTTTACTCCTTTATGCCTTACCTTTCGATAGTTTTTTCTTGTGCTCATTGAATTAAACACACACTATATGTTGCGATCAAGTTACAAGTGCCTAAAAGTGAGCTAAGGTATATTAAATTGCCTAAAGCTGGGGTTTTGCAAAGCTCTCAGGAAGATGATAAAATAGCGTTTTTTACAATGATAAGCAGATATTTTTGAAAGAAAGTCACCTGATATGGATAAGATAGATCTTCACTTGCTTTTTCAATACTAACTTTTTTAAAGAAGATTCATTCATTATATTCTTCATGTTTTTCTCTTGTAGCTTGTACAGCTTCTTCAATTGTGTAATAAATATTTTTGAACATTTCATCAAAGCCAGATGGGAAAAGACTGCCTCTAATTTAACAATTATTTCCTTGGCTAATTTTAAATTTTATTCAATAAAACTTATTCTACATGCCTTTTCAAAAAAAATCAATATTTTCAATCCGCTAACAAAAAAATAGCTGAGTGCCAAGAAACTATCAAACTTGATTCAAACAGAAGATATATTACTCAAGTTGCCGAAGTTTACGTCGTGTAACATTTGCAATATTTACAAATCGCTTGACACGTTGGCCTTTTGAAAGTGCTTTTTGCGTTTTCCCATAATAATGCTGTGACCTGTGTAAGCATACCTGTCAAGCGACTTTAAATCTTTTACAATCCCGGCCCCCAATCACGCTCATAAAAATCCAAAACTGATATTTTCTGCGAGGGGCAGAGGCGGGAACTGAAGATGCTTATGAAATTATAGACAATTTCATGAAAGGATTTGACCGTGTGCTCAATTAATGAAATTTTTCGTACCTTTGGCCCGGAGTATATTGAATCCTTTGGAACTTCCATGCCTAATGAGCATCGAAAAGTCATTGATGCCATTATGCAATGCCGAACAGAAGCCTGCGGCATGGTCGTCTATGAATGCGTCGAATGTGGCGCTCAGCATATAACCTTCAGATCATGCGGCAATCGTCATTGCCCGAAATGCCAGAACCATAAAATCAAACTGTGGGTGGACAAGCAGATAAAACGGCAACTGCCGGGTCATCACTTCATGATTACTTTTACCGTGCCGGAGCAATTG
>JAFCZU010000319.1:0-5115 GCA_019314185.1 Deltaproteobacteria bacterium
CTATAATGGCAAGGGATGCAAATGAAAACCCCAAAAAAGTGCTTCCAACGTCCCCCATAAACAACCGCGCTTTGGGGAAATTAAACACCAGAAACCCCAACGTACCTGAAATGATCGTATAACTGACAATATAAGCAAAATTACTCCCTTGACTGAAAGATATGATGCTAAAAAAAATAGCTGCGATCACTGCGGTACCACCGGCCATTCCATTGATACCATCCATAAAATTAAATGCATTCGTCAAACCTATAATCCATAAAAAGGTTATCACATAGCCCGATCCTTTCAAATTCACTGTCCCTATCCAAGGCAAGCTAATTTCATGCACAACAATTCCCACAAACATAACTAAGATAACCGCAATGATTTGGTTAAAAAGTTTGAGATAATACGGTCTTTCTTTATAATCGTCGTACAGGGACATGGCGGCAATCAATATGCTGGAGAATAAAAAACCTAAAAAATATTTTTTGCCTATAATGGTTTTGTCACCAACAAAATAAATCACTAACATACCTAAAATAAATGTCGTGAGAATGGCGATACCGCCTGCCGTCGGTACGGGCGTGTCATGAGAAGAGCGAATGTTGGGGACATCCATAATATTGGATCGATTGATGATGATCAGACATATAACACAGGAAAATGCAAACAAGCTAAATGCAAAAAGAATATGTTTAGTGAAAGCTAACCAAGTCATATTAAGACACTTGCAGGATTGAGTACCTAAACTCTCGGTTTATCCGGGTGGGAAACATTTTCAAAGACCTCATGGGTTTTAAAATGCCTCCTCTGCAACTTCATGAAGAAGTTTCAGATTCACGGGCTTTGTAAAATAACCGTCAAAGCCTGCCTCGCGGCATTCTGAAAATTCATATTTGGAAGCATGACCGGTAACAGCGAAGATATGTGCATTAGGATTGTCTTTGCGGATCTCACGACACAGGTCCATGCCGCTTATCCCCGGCAGGTTGAGGTCCAGGAACATGACCTTGAATTCTTCATTTTTCATGATTTCAAGGGCTTGTTCTCCTGTCTCTGCCGTATGAATAGAATAGCCTTTCCTTTCAAATGCCTTCTTGAATAAATTAAGTATTTGTATGTCATCATCAACAATGAGTATCTTTTTCTTATTCATTCCACCCCGGATTTCTCATGAAGAATTTTAACCTTGTACCCCTCATATTCGGGTACTATATCTTTTAACTTTGCCTTTATTCCACAGGTGTCATGTGCATATGCGAATTTATAGAGTTCCTCGATATTTTGCATGAGCCATTTACGAAAGGTAGCTTGATCTTCCATGCCGTTATATTGTCGCGAGGTTCTTAACACAAGAATTTTATTATGGCTTGTTCCAACTATTCCTTCTCCTTCTGAAATTAGCTCTTCATGAAGTTTTTCACCTGGCCGTAGACCAGTATAAGTTATTTCAATATCACGATCAGGATCCTTTCCTGAAAGGCGGATCAGATCCCTCGCCATATCGACGATCTTAACCGGAGTTCCCATCTCCAGGATGAAAATTTCTCCACCCTCACCCAAGGCACCGGCCTGAAGGATAAGTTGCGAAGCTTCTTGTATTGTCATAAAATAGCGGGTTATTTCCGGATGTGTGACGGTTACCGGACCACCACGGACGATTTGTTTCCGGAAAAGAGGAATCACTGAACCTGAAGACCCTGTTACATTACCAAAACGCACAGCCATCGTGCGCGTACCATTCCCCGTAAACGATTGCACAACCAACTCGCAAACTCTTTTGCTTGCTCCCATGACATTGGTAGGCCGCACAGCTTTATCAGTGGATACAAAGACAAAATATTCTGCTTTATGACGAATACTTTGTTCCATTACCGTATGAGTTCCGCGTATATTGTTATAAACCGCCTCCCATGGGTTTCGCTCCAGCATGGGCACATGCTTATATGCAGCAGCATGTAATACAACATTCGGTTTATATTTCAAAAAAACCTGATTGATAAGCTCTCGGTCCTGTACTCGCCCCAAAATTGTGGCATATTCTAAATAACCAACTTGATGCTTTAAATCCATCTGAATGTTGTAAAGATTAGTTTCCGAAGCATCTATAAGGATTAGTTTTTCGGGAAAAAACCGAACAATCTGACGGCAAAGTTCGGATCCAATTGACCCGCCGGCACCTGTAACCAAGACACGTTTTCCCTCTAAATATTTTTGAATTATTTCCACGTCCAACTCAACAGCAGGGCGTCTCAGCAAATCCTGAAAATCAACATCTCGCAAGGCTTTGACACTGATCTTGCCGTTAATTAGCTCTCCCAAACCAGGCAATGTTTTGAAACGCACATTGCATTTTTCACAGGCTTTAACAATTCGCCGTATCTGAGCCCCGGTTGCAGATGGAACTGAGATGAGAACTTCTTCCACCTCATACTTTTTCACCAAATGCGAAAGTGAATCTAAACCATCTAATACACGAACACCATGGATCTGACGGCCTTTTTTATTGGGATCATCATCAATAAAACCAACCACTTGATAAGCAAGGTCCAAATTACCCATCAGTTCCCTGAGTGTCTTTTCTCCGGCATCACCGGCACCAATGATCAATAAGCGTTTTAAATTCGTATTGGATTGTTTGTTGAATGAAGAAAACCAAGTCTTATGATCATTCTGCCGGTTATAATACAGGCGAATACCGATCCTATGACCGCTGATCAGGATAAATGTAAGCAGGAAATCAATAATAAAAACACTCCGGGTAAATCCTACAAAGCGAAAGCTAAACAGGATCATTATAATAATTAATGAGGAGCTGGTCAGGCATGCCTTAAACAGATTCTTCATTGCACTGATACCGGTATACCGCCACATCCCTCTGTAAAGATTAAATAATACAAAGATTAACAGCTTAACCGGGACTATCCATAATACACTGGAAAGAAAATTCGATAATCCTGCTGGAGGTATGTTCCCATCAAACCTGAGATAATAAGATAAAAAATAGGCAAAGATGATGAGGATTGAATCAACAAAGATTATAACCCAAACATTTCTATTTTTAAAATTTAAAAGCGTTGTTGATATACCATCCATAATTCAATAGGGTCACATCTTAAATATTAATTATTCGAGCCTTGATCTTACCAACTTTTCTTTTCAGTCTTTTATCCCCTGCCATCTCTTCAGCGGTTTTATTATATCTCACGGTAATGGCCGCACCTGATATGCCTCCAAAAAAATCGCCCAGTTCACTGCACGTTGTGCCACTAAGGTCTCTTGCAAGATAGATTGCGAGGGACCGGGCTCTGTTGTTCTTGCGTCCTTTTTCCAGTATCTTTTCTTTACTGCATCCAAATTCATCACTAATAGTCTGAAGGATCTTTTTAAGCGATATTTTTGGCTTGAGCCTCTTGAGCTGCGGAATCTCCTTTTCATCATTTCTGGCTGAAAGAAAAGCATCTTTTACCCAATTCACGAAATCGATGTCTCCTAAAATAAAACCGCCAATAATATCCTCTTCCGGATCTTTGAGCGCTTTAATATCAATACCTTCTACATAAGCTTTATAATTGTTGACCGCTTCCTTTTTCTTTCTTCCGAAAGTGGCCAGAAGCCATCCTGTCTCCAGCCAGTCAGGAGTTTTTATTTTTCCAATAAATGCAGGGTAACTACTCCAGGGAAATTCACCTGGCCTGTTCACCATTTTGGCCCGGACAGGATTGAGGTGAATATAACGGGAAAGGGGTTTGAGGTATTCATCAGCTTCTACTAATACGGATTTGAATCGTCCCTGAAAAAGATGGCCTGATCGCTGACACTTTTTGTTATAGTATGCGGCATAACTGACGTTAAGCCATTGCATGGTAAGGCTTAGATTAGCTTGAGTGGTCTCTATTAATAAATGATAATGGTTGGTCATAAGACAATAGGTGTGAACGACTATAGAGAATCGTTCTACTATCTTTTCAAGGTATTCCAGAAACTTTTCACGGTCCCGGATACTATGGAATATATCCTCACCGGCGTTTCCCCGATTAATCACATGATAATATGCGCCAGGGTACTCCACACGTAATGGCCTTGCCATCTATACCACCAATTTGTTCAAATTATTGTATGATTTTTCTTGCCTCTTATACAAAAAACAGTTTAATAAGTCAATAGTTAATATTTAAGATGTGACCCCGTTTTTTGCAAAAAACGCCTTGACCCAATCGGATTCAACCTGCTATCTTTACTGTAAAACGTAAAGAGGTAAAGAACAATGAACGTGAGCAAGATATCAACAAAGGGCCAGATAACGATTCCCGTAAAAATCAGAAAGGCCATGGGTATCAAACCGGGTAATCTGATAGCTTATGAATTACAGGGAAAGACCGTAAAACTTAAAAAAATCGAACCGTTTGACACGGCATATCACGCAGCAATCGCAGAGACCCTTGAAGAGTGGCAAAGCCCTGAGGATGATGAGGCCTTCGATGATCTGTAACCGCTTTGACGTAGTTGTCGTCCCGTTTCCATTTATCGACAGACCGGTTGCAAAAAAACGCCCGGCCCTGGTGTTGAGCAACGCCGACTTTAACGGGAGCAATCACAGCATTCTGGCAATGATCACCACAAAACATTATCCGCCCTGGCCGGGAGATTCGAAAATCCAGGATTATGAAACTGCCGGATTAAATACCCCCTGCCTCGTCCGATTCAAACTTTTTACATTAGATAACCGACTGATATTAAGAAAGATAGGCCACCTGACCCACAATGACGCCAAGCAGATTGAAGTTCAACTGAACTCTTATCTGATAGGAAATACTGCCTGACTTTATTTCTTTGCATAATAGCCTCCTTCTACCGGTTTCCCCCAAAACAACTTACCGATTTTAGATTTGACCGGAATTCGGTAAGCCAAAGTGCCGGTGGGTGAACCCTCCAGATGCGGACGAATCTTGAGCAAAAATGGGTAAAAAATGAAAGAGAGACCTTTTGGAGATTCGGAAGGAAGCGCTACACGTTTAAAGCATACCTTTTTTTCAACATCTTCAGCAATAATTTCTGCCACCGCAACCCTAAGCCCACCAATTTGTTCAAATTATTGTATGATTTTTCTTGCCTCTTATACAAAAGACA